>DLQV01000191.1 GCA_002474415.1 Lachnospiraceae bacterium UBA7598 | reverse complement strand
GATTTTGACAAATGGAACCGGTGATCCGATGAGATCTACCATGACCTTGATTATGTATCTGAATAAGCATCTGTTCAGTAAGAACTACGGTATGGCAGGAGCACTGTCCGTTGTACTG
This sequence comes from Lachnospiraceae bacterium UBA7598, assembly GCA_002474415.1. Classification (GTDB taxonomy): domain Bacteria; phylum Bacillota; class Clostridia; order Lachnospirales; family Lachnospiraceae; genus Roseburia. The sequence continues at coordinate 6,822 of DLQV01000191.1, read as the reverse complement.
TTCATTCTTACGACAGTCTTAAGCTTAGTCGTATTTAAGGTTACCGGTAATGACAAGAGAAAGGGGTAATTGATATGGCAAAGACAAATAAAAATGACACCCAGAAGGGTGTAGGACTTCACGCACGGCGCGTCATCGCTTACGTAGTATTGATTATTATCTCATTCTTCTGTCTGTTCTGGTTTTACATTATGTTTATCAATGCAACCAGATCAAATGGAGAGTTACAATCCGGATTTACCGCTATTCCGAGTACGCATCTGTTGGACAACTGGAACAATCTGGTACACGGAACGCTTCCGATCTGGTCCGGTATGTTTAACAGTCTGCTCATCGCCGCATGTTCCGCAGTGCTTTGTACATACTTTTCCACAATGACTGCTTATGCGATTCATGCGTATGAATTCAAGATGAAACGGTTTATTTATCCGTTCATTCTGATGATCATGATGATTCCAACACAGGTTACCGCACTTGGATTTATCAAGCTGGTGACAAAGATGGGATTGATGGATTCCTTTATTCCACTGATTGTTCCAACGATTGCTTCTCCGGTTGTATTCTTCTATATGAAACAGTACATGGAGAGTGCGCTTCCGTTATCTCTGATTGAGGCAGCGCGAATTGATGGTTCCGGAGAGTTCCGTACCTTCAATAGTATCGTACTTCCGTTGATGAAACCGGCGATTGCCGTACAGGCAATTTTCACATTCGTCAGCAGCTGGAATAATTACTTCACACCGGCATTGATTTTGCATGATGATAAGAAGAAAACACTTCCAATTCTGATTGCACAGCTTCGTGCAGCAGACTGGTTGAAGTTTGATATGGGCCAGGTATATGTGATGATTACATTCTCGATCCTGCCGGTTATCGTTGTATATCTGATTCTTTCTAAGCATATCGTTCAGGGTATTGCACTGGGAAGTGTCAAAGGTTAATGTGAAATATAACGTTAAAAATTGCAGTTTATGCTGTACTACAAAAAAGGAGTTGCCTTTTGCGGGCGACTCCTTTTTACGTGCAGAATGATTGATTCTCGGTGCAGGAATGTCAGATGGACAGATGATAGATCTGCATCCAGGTGTTAATCTGGATAAAGTAAGCAATGAGCTGCGGACCTGCCATCAGCTGACCAAACCATGGTTTGCCGAGTTCCTTTGGTGCGGCAAGGAAAGCTTCTGTTTTGGAACGGTCCAGAAGAGGCAGTACCGGAGAATTCGGATCGCTCAGGATTTCCCGCATGCGTGTGATCAGCATCTGTTCATAAGCCGGATGGTATGTCTTTGGGTACGGGCTTTTTTTGCGCCAGAGCAGTTCCCGCGGCAGCAGATCGGCACAGGCATCCCGCAACAGGGATTTTTCGACTCCATTTCGATATTTCATCTGCCACGGTACATTGAAAACATATTCCATAATCCGGTGATCGGCAAACGGGACACGGGCTTCCAGGGAGGAATACATGCTGGTGCGGTCCATGCGGTCGAGCAGGGTCTGCATAAACCATTTGATATTCAGATAGCCAATGTCACGGCGGCGGGCTTCCTCCGGGGATTCGCCATCCAGATGCGGAACGTGGGAGAGCGTTTCCTCATAGCGCGCGTGGGAATATTCCGCCAGATCCAGCGTGCAAAACACGTCATCGGAAAGAATGGAAGTGAGTGCAACAGGATCAGCAGACCACGGAAAACCATCACGGTTCATAAGTTCCGGTCGGTAAAACCATGGATAGCCGCCGAAAATCTCATCGGCACATTCTCCGGTGAGTGTTACTTTATTATGTTTGGCAACTTCCGAACAAAAATACAAAAGAGAGGCATCCACATCGGTCATGCCGGGAAGGTCTTTGGCGGTTACCGCATCGGACAGGGCGGCAAAGAGAGATTCCTGGCTGCACTCTAAATATGTGTGAGATGTTTTACAGTATTGCAGCATCCGGTTGACATAAGGAAGATCCCGTTCCGGTTGAAAAGCATTGGACTTAAAATATTTGTCGTTTTCAGAGAAGTCAAAAGAAAACGTGTTTAAGATTTTTCCCTCTTTTTGCATGTGGCGGGCAGCTAATGCTGTGACAATGGAAGAGTCAATGCCGCCGGAGAGAAAGGTGCACACCGGAACATCGGATACCATCTGCCGTTCTACGGTGTCGCGTATGAGAAAAGAAACGGTCTGTACGGTTTTGGCATAGGAATCTTTATGTTCCCGGCAGGGCAGATCCCAGTAGAGAATGTCGCGCTGTCCGTCCTGACCGAATATATGGTAATATCCCGGCATGACTTCCTTTACACCGGTGAATACACCGTTTCCGGATGTGCGCGCCGGACCGACAGCTAGAATTTCCAGCAGACTGTTTTTGTCAATGGATGGGGTGACATCGGGATGACAGAATAATGCTTTGGGTTCTGAGCCAAAGACAAAAGAAGTTCCGGTTTGCGTATAAAACAAAGGTTTTGTGCCGGCACGGTCACGGTAGAGAAGCAGTTCTCTGGTAGTATCGTCCCAGATCGCGAATGCAAAAATACCATTTAATTTTTCTACGAAATTTTTTCCGAAGTGCATATAAGCGCATAAAATGATTTCTGTGTCAGAGGTTGTGGAAAAGGGATATCCGGCAGATTGCAGCACAGGAAGCAGTTCCTTGTGATTATAGATTTCTCCGTTGTAGACAATGGAACAGGTTTTTCCCCGGAAGGTCCGTGTCATGGGTTGTATACCGCCTTCAAGATCACGGATGGAAAGACGTGCATGTGACAGCCCGACATGTGGCTGCAGATCGATCATCGCCTGGTCCGGACCGCGGTGTTTTAAAGTTTCGTGCATTTGCACGAGGATTGTTTCCCAGAAGGGTTTTTTGTCATAGTAGTTCAATGAAAAATCGCAAAAGCCTGAAATTCCACACATAATTTGTCTCCTTACCGTTGGGCTGCGGCTTTCAAAGCAGCCATCTTAATTTCAGTTTATGCAGAAATTTCTATACAAATGCAAAAAAGAGGGGTATGATGAGTACAAAATACAAGAAAAAGAGGAAGAATTATGTTGAAACTGGAACATGGAAGACCTGCGGATACATCGGGAAGACTGGAAAAGGAAATCCGGGTATATGATTTTCTGGATGCGCTTAAAGTGAAATATGACCGTGTGGATCATGAAGCGCTGATGACGATGGAGGCATGTGAGGAGGCAGACCGCGTGCTGGAAGCTACCATATGCAAGAATCTGTTTTTATGTACGGCAAATAAAAAAGAATTTTATCTTCTGATGATTGTGGGAGAGAAGCGTTTTGTGACAAAGAATGTGTCAAAGAAACTTGGTACGAGCCGGCTTTCTTTTGCAAATGAAACGTACATGGAAGAGTACCTCGATATTACACCAGGATCGGTCAGTGTGATGGGACTTATGAATGATACCGAAAATCATGTGCAGCTGGTCATTGATGAAGATATTTTAAAAGGGGAATATGTGGGATGCCATCCATGTATTAATACATCCAGTCTGCGTGTACGCACTGCAGATCTGATGGAAAAAATCATCCCTGCAATGCATCACGAGGCGAAAATCATTCAGATTTAAGGGAGTTCTTTTTGCGTTGGCGCAGTTCCCGGAAAAAAGAAGAAAGCATGGAAGAACAGGTTTCTTCAAGAACGCCTCTTGTAATTTCCACCTGATGGTTAAATTGCTGCATCTGCAGCAAGTTTAAGATGGAACCTGCACATCCGGCTTTTGGATTCATAGATCCGATGATCACCCGCCGCATACGGGATTGTACGATCGCGCCGGCGCACATTTGACATGGTTCGAGCGTGACATAGAGATCACAGTCTTCCAGACGCCAGTCGCCCGTTTTTTTGCTGGCCTTTCGGATTGCGGACAGTTCTGCGTGGGCAAGTGTATTTTTATCGATGTTGCGTCGGTTATATCCTCTTGCGATGATTTTACCATTCTGAACGATCACACATCCAATTGGAACCTCATCAATCGCATAAGCTTTTTTTGCCTGTTTTAAGGCTTCTTTCATAAATTTTTCGTCATCCGTCATAGACATTCTTCCTTAAAATCGTTATGATACTTATATACTGTAGCAGATAACCTTTTTCTACAGTATAATACTATACCATAGAAATGATATGGAAGGAAGAAGTATGTTATTTGCGTATGAGACAGAGCGTCTTCTTTTAAAAATAATAAAGCCCGATCAGGCAGATGCCGTACTGGATTTTTATATGCGCGACAAAGAATTGTTTGAAAAATTTGAGCCGGACCGGATGCCAAATTTTTATACCCGTCAGTTCCAGAGACAGATGCTTTTATTTGAATATAATATGGCGGTGCAGGGAACACTGTTCCGGTTTTATATATATGAGAAGGAGCATCCGGAGCGTATCATAGGGACGATATGTGTACACCATATTACGCGTGGATTCTCCGAGCAGTGTGAGGTGGGGTATAAGTTTTCCAGCGCATATCATCATCGCGGATACGCAACGGAATCGCTGCGGTTTATTATGGATCTTGTGTTCCGGGATTTAAAACTGCATCGTGCCATGGCATGGGCACTTCCGGACAATACGGCCAGTATCCGGCTGCTCGAACGTGTCGGGTTCGTATACGAAGGTATTTGCCATGATTATATGATGCTCAATAAAAAGTGGCGGGATCATGCACAGTTTTGTATGATCAACCCTAATTAAGCGGACACATCCAGTATCCGAAAACTCCTGTCATATCTTCAGGGGCAGGGGATGCTGCCTCGAATTCCGGGAATCCGAAGAGCATTGCCATCATGCGTTCCGGCTGCTCATAAATTCCCGGAACTCCCAGAAACTGTTGTTTTTCTCCATTCATTTCCAGAGTTTTCAGCATAAGATAGTGATAATTGAAAAAACCGTGCAGAAGAAAACGGTTGTTGCACAGATTCCAGTTGCGTTTGGGAAGCTTGCGGATGTCCGGAATTTCTATTTTCTGATACGAGATTTCCGGTTGTCGGTCCGGTTCTGTTTTTTGTGTAGTTTCCGCCCGTCGGATGGGTTCCGGTTCCGGCATGGCTTCCGGCTGTCGGATTGGCTCAGGTTCTGGTGTGGCTTCTGGTTGTCGGATGGGTTTTGGTTCTGGTGTGGCTTCTGGCTGTCGGATGGGTTCTGGTTCTTGCGTGGATTCCGGCTGCGGAACCAGGTCCGGTTCTGTGGCATTTTTTGTCTGTGGTACCTGCTGCGATGCAGATGAACCAGATTCCTTTTTCCGGAAGATTGAGAATTCTCCGCGGAGTGCCTCCGGGACAGGAGAGGAAGAAAGACATCCGGTCAGAAAACGACCATTGCCACAGGCAATGGTCAGAGTCTGTGCCTGATGCACGTCAAAACCACTGTCACCAATCTGATTATTTTCACAGATAAAGCTGCAGGTTCCCATTCCCTGGGTGAGCAGCAGTTCTGTTATAGGTATAGCCTGCAATCCATTTTCATATACTGTCAGATAGACCGGACATTTTCCCTTAAAGCGGTCAAAACCCCGGATCTGCAGTTCCATACGACAACTGTTTTCCCGCAGATCTGTACGGACAAAACCGATATTGCGTCCGCGATTTCCCTGTTCATATTCATAAATATAAGTAATAAAGCGTTTCAATGGCAGAATTCTCCTGTTTGGTATTTGGTATCTTGTATAGTTTATGAGTCTGCTGGAAAAATATGTTTTTTCTTAAAAAAAGGATTGACATTTTGGTACTAAGGTATTATTATAATATCAGTAACAGTTCTTATTATTATTTTAGACGAATGGAGAAATGAGGGAGAGTATTATGATAAAGCGAAGTCGTCAACGGGAGGCGATCCGACAGTGCCTGGCAGGCCGTTATGATCATCCGACCGCAGAAACGGTTTATATGAGTATCAAAGACGATTTTCCAAATATCAGTCTGGGAACTGTTTACCGGAATCTTTCACTTTTATCTGATTTGGGAGAGATTCAGAAAATTACTGTCAGTGGAGGACCGGACAGATTTGACGGAAATCCGGCGCCGCATTACCATTTTTCTTGCAGAGAGTGTGGATGTGTGATGGATTTGGACATGCCTTCCCAGGAACAGTTAAATCAGATTGCAGCGGAGCAGTTCGATGGAACGATTGAAAATCATTCGATCTTGTTTTCCGGATTATGCCCGGACTGCAAAAAGAAAAACGCCCATTAATTAAATTTTTAATAAGGAGGACATTTAAAATGGCAAAGTTTGTATGTACAGTATGTGGTTATGTTTATGAAGGTGAGGCTGCTCCAGCAGAGTGCCCGATCTGCCATGCACCGGCAGAAAAATTTGTAAAGCAGGATGGTGAAATGACCTGGGCTGCTGAGCATGTTGTAGGTGTTGCAAAAGGGGTAAGTGAAGATATTCTTGCAGATCTTCGTGCAAATTTCGAGGGAGAGTGCTCTGAAGTTGGTATGTATCTGGCTATGGCAAGAGTTGCTCACCGTGAGGGATATCCGGAGATCGGAATGTACTATGAGAAAGCTGCTCATGAAGAGGCAGAGCATGCTGCAAAATTTGCAGAGCTTCTTGGTGAAGTGGTAACAGATTCTACAAAGAAGAATCTGGAAATGAGAGTAGAAGCTGAGAACGGTGCGACTGCAGGAAAGACAGATCTTGCAAAGCGCGCAAAGGCAGCAAACCTTGACGCAATCCATGATACCGTTCATGAGATGGCAAGAGATGAGGCAAGACACGGAAAAGCGTTTGCAGGATTATTAAAGAGATACTTCGGCTAATCTTAAAACCGCATAAAATAAGCATTTCAGAGGATAGATGGTTGTTTGACTGTCTATCCTCTTTTT
>DLQV01000257.1:844-4315 GCA_002474415.1 Lachnospiraceae bacterium UBA7598 | reverse complement strand
TGACTACCGGCTTTACTGTCGGCCGGGCACTCGCAGTAGCAGCGCGAGTCTCAAGAACAGCATTCAGTACACCCAAAAGCTGTCTTTTAAACGTCTCACCTTTTGCTTCGATGATATTTGTCGGTTTTGCCACAAAATCAATTGCTCCGCGCTCCATAGCCAAAATGGTAACATCCGCTTCTCTGCTGTCAGTAAGGGTGCTTACCATAATCACATTTGCACGTATGCCTTCTTTTTGCAGCTTTTCGAGTAATTGCAGTCCATCCATGCGTGGCATATTTACATCCAGAACCACTCCATCATAGCTGGTTCTCTTCAGTTTTTCATATGCCTCAAGACCATCTCTGCAATAGTCTGTTGCTTGAAATTTACTGTCTGAATTGATTATATCACACATGACCCTTCTCATGAGTGCAGAGTCATCAACTACCAAAATGTTTTTTTTCATATGAATCACCCAACTTCTTTCCTGCGAATTCTTCTTTCTTCCTCGAAAACGAAGCGTACGATTTTTTCACGATCCCGGAGATCACGGAACAGAAATTTTACACGATGGATATACAGATTCTCGATGGTCGGATGTTTTTCTGTCGCGATCACCTGTCCCGGAAGATAAAAAGTTTCATCTGAATATTCATTCGTCAGTCTGATTACCAGCAGAATATTCTGATTTTCTTCCATCCATTGATCTGACACAAAGCGGATTCCTCCTCCACTGATGTTCTGAACGGTTCCCTCACGCTTCAGATCAATATATTCCGGTTTCTGAATTTCTGCAAACAGTTCTTCCGTTGTCTGTATCTGTGCCGTCTGCTCAGATATCTCATAATATTGTAATGGTGTTGTATATGGAATCCGGAAGAATTCCCTTCGTTGAAATTTCTGCAGCTCAGAAGTAATCAGTATCCTCAGCAGATACAGATTTTCTTTGCGATAACGCTTTTTTACCACTGCCGTGCAGTTATACATACCGCCTTTTGCATAAAAAACAATGCTGCATTCCCTCTCCAGTTGAAACAGTACCATTCTGCCACCACTTGTCGGCATAGAAATTTCCAGTTCCTGATCTGAAAAAATATCACTGACCGCACTCTGGTAAATCTTTGCAGCTTCTCCGCCATTTTCTTCCTGGTTCGCTTCATGCAGCATTTTAATATCAATTTTGTCTCCCGGAGTAATCACATCTGAAAGTTTCATAATTATTCATCTCCCTATTTTCGGTTTGATAAAAAACTGGAAAACATCTGTGCTATTCCCCACCGTACCGGTACCTTCTGCTGTGTGCCATTCATCAGATGATCCGCAAGATTTGCAATTGCTCTTGCAGATTTTGCATTCGGCTCACTCATAGCGATTGTCTTTTGCTGTCTTACTGCCCGTTCCAAAGCGCTATCCTGCGGAATCGTTCCAAGATAATTCAGATTTCCATGTAAAAACTGAGATACCACAGAATTCACCTTTTCATAAATTGCCCGCCCTTCGTCCTGCGAATTCACACGGTTCGTTACAACGTGAATTGTAGTATCCTCTTCTGTGAAATTCGGATTGTGATACAATGCCTTTAACAGCGAATACGCATCCGTCAAAGAACTAGGTTCCGGTGTAGACACCAGTATCACCTCCGGACTTGCCATAACAAATTCCAGCACCTGATCCGAGATTCCAGCTCCTGTATCGATCAGAATAAAATCTGCCATTTCGTTCAATGCATCAATTGAATTGACAATATATAAAATCTGCTCTCTTGTAAGATTGTTCAATCCGATAATTCCAGATCCTCCGGATATAAATCCAATCTCCATAGGACCCGGTGTAATAATTTCACGAATCGATTTTCCGTGATATATAAAATCAGACAAATTGTACTGTGGAATTGCACCAAACATTACCTCAACATTTGCAAGACCAAAGTCAGCATCCAGAATAATCACACGCTTGCCCGCTTTTCTGAGACACACCGCAAGATTCACTGCAAGGTTCGATTTTCCAACCCCGCCCTTTCCACTGGTAATCGTCACTACGCGTGCGTTGTTCTGATTATTCTGATTGTGCAGTTTTATTACATTTCGTAACTGTTCTGCCTGATCCATCACGAATTGCCCCCTAATAATTGTTTCACGATCTTTTGTGTATCAAATAGTTCAATATCATCCGGTACATTCTGCCCATTTGTCGTATAAGACAGTTCCGCATCTGAATACAGCTTAATATTGAGCAAATTTCCATACGTTGATGTCTCATCCAGTTTTGTAAAAATCAGTTTGAATTTACATATTGTGCGATAGGTATCCACAATATCGAGTAAATCCCTGTATTTTGTTGTAGCACTCAGAACTAAATATACTTCACTTGTAAATTCAGGATCAATTCCCTGAATCAGATTTGTGATATCTGCCTTCTGCTCCTCATTTTTATGAGAGAATCCCGCAGTGTCAACAAAAACAAGATCATATTCCGCATATTTTTCAATTGCTTCATTCAGTTCCTCTTTAGAATACACGATAGACATAGGTGCGTCAAGAATATTTGCATATACCTGAAGCTGTTCCGTTGCCGCAATCCGATAGGTATCCGCTGTAATAAAAGCTACTTTTTTCTCATAATCCACTTTGTATTTTGAGGCTATTTTTGCAATCGTTGTGGTTTTGCCAACACCTGTCGGTCCAATAAAAAACACAACATGTGGTTTTGCCCCATCCAGATCCAGTGATTTTGGCTGACCAAAACGCAATATCAGTTTCTGATATACATTGGAAAGAATCGTATCGACACTGTGCCCCGGACGAATAAATTTTTCAATTTCACCGAGGATCTGATTGACATACTGTTCACTCACTTCATTTTTCAAAAGTGTACTGTAAAGAATCCTGACAAAATTAAGTTCTTCCGAAGATGGTCCCTTTGGAGCCTCCGGCTCTTTGGCATGCTTTTCACTCAGAGACTTTTCCAGACGATCCGATAAATCTTCAAGTCTTTCCTCTAATTTTTTTTCTTCGTTGTCCTGTACGGACTTCTGTGATTCTGGCATACGTACTGACTCCTGTCTGGTCGTTTGTGTATCGCCTTCCTGTTCCTGCAGTTTCGGAATTGTAATAGGCTCATCTGCTGCAAGATTGATCATATCATGCAGTTTTCCCTCTTTCTGGACGCTCTGCGTCATTTGCGCCGCCTGCATGGCATTGGAAAAATGCTCTTTTTCTTCCATTGCTGCTGTTACTTCAAATGTAGAATTTTTAAATGCGCGAAACAATCCCTTCGGTTTGACCTCACGGATATTCATAATAACCGCGCGCTCTCCAAATTCTTCTTTTGCTTTTGCAATGGCTTCTTCCTGTGTTTTTCCCTGAAATTTATTAATTGTCATTTATGCTGTCACCATCCCTACCGATTGCAGTTCAACATCAGATTCTACCTCATTGTAAGAAACAACGATCAGATCTTTGAAATAATCTTCTGTGAGCTTTTTAAAAC
>DLQV01000257.1:0-831 GCA_002474415.1 Lachnospiraceae bacterium UBA7598 | reverse complement strand
ACACAATTGGCGATGTAATAATGATCGGACTCTTTCCGAGATTTTCGAGTTTCTCCGTTTCTGTCCGTACAGAATCCATAATGGCCTTTGTTTTCTCCGGATCCATCGTCAGATATGCGCCCTGCTCCGTCTGTTTCACGGAAGACATAATCTCCTGCTCCACTTTTGGATCGAGTGTGATGACGCTGGTCGTCTCATTCGATGGAAAATACTTGCTGGAAATCGCTCTCTTTAAGCTCTGTCTTACATATTCTGTCAGCACATCGGTATCTCTTGACGTCTGTGCATGGTCAGCTAAAGATTCAAAAATAGACAAAAGATCCCGGATGGAGATTCCCTCCCGCAGCAGATTCTGCAGTACTTTCTGAATTTCTCCAAGACCAAGAAGTTTTGGTGTAAGTTCGTCCACAAGAACCGGATTGGTTTCTTTTAAGTTGTTTACCAGGTTCTGTACATCCTGTCTGGTCAGAAGTTCTGCGATATGGCTCCGGATCACTTCCGTCAGATGCGTTGCAATGATAGACGGTGCATCAACAACGGTATATCCAAGGCTCTCTGCGCGTTCCCTCTGTGCTTCCGTAATCCAGATGGCCGGGAGATGGAACGAAGGTTCAAATGTAGGAATACCTGTAATTTCTTCCTCTACATATCCCGGATTCATCGCCATATAATGGTCAAATAGGATTTCACCCTCACTGACCTGAATTCCTTTGATTTTAATAATATACTGGTTTGGATTAAGCTGAATATTATCACGCAGGCGAATAATCGGAACCACTGTTCCAAGTTCCAGTGCAATCTGTCTACGAATCATTACTACACGGTCCAAAA
>DLQV01000083.1:1040-9827 GCA_002474415.1 Lachnospiraceae bacterium UBA7598 | reverse complement strand
ATTTGCCTTTGTAAAGCTGTTTGTCTACAAAATCAACCCATTCTTTTACGGATTGTCCGGAAAGGTATTTTCCTGCACCGATTGTTACCGTATACCGGAAACTCTCTCGGGAAGTGCGTACGGAGTTGGCTCCGATCGCAATACGCAATTCTTCAAGGACATCTTTTGGAATTTCGCCGGAGATACATTTTCCAAGCAAAAGGAATTCTTCGCCTCCCCAGCGGCAGTATTTAAAACCATGTTTTTGTGCCTGCAAAATGATAGTGTTTGCAAGAATTTTTAATGCGTCATCTCCAATGTTGTGCCCATAGGTATCATTAATTTTTTTGAAGTTATCAATATCGATCATGGCAAGATAATAGTCTTTTTGCTGATTTCCTATAAAAAGCTTTTGCATTTCATCCATCATAAAAAAGCGGTTTGGAAGACCTGTTAAAGCATCGTATTCCGCCTTTTTCGTAAGTTTTTCTTCTTCACTGATCATATACCGGATCAAAAACATCATGGAGGCGATGATCAGCAGGAGTACAAAAATCACGATCACGACCGACAACGTACTTATTTCTGCTTTGGAAAGCGGATAAACAGGTGGAATCTGGTTCCCGACAATATATAAAGCAACGATTGCGGCCGAATAGAGACTGCTTAAAATTAATACGGATGTTATGTTTTTTTTCTTGCCCGGCAGAATACATTCCATAATAAAGAAAAACAGGATCACGCCAAAGAGACATAATTGAAAATTACATTGGAGTCCCACACAAAGAGTTGCCGCAGACATATGTATAAGAATTTCAATGGAAGCAAGGTAGACGTACCAATGCATTTTGGATGTTTGTAACAGAAAAAATGCAAATGTATAGAAAAGAATGCTTCCAAAATTAAAATAGATCATAAAGGTGATTCTTAAATCTGCAAACAAAAGGAGAAATCCCACATGCACAATCAGAAACACTTTATTAATAAAGGAAAGATATTTATATTCAATTTTTGCTGAAATAGATGGATCTGTCATAATGTTTAACCCACAATCTTATATAATTGTTTTCGTATATTTTAATCCCAAGTTGTACTTTTATAATAGCATGCGTTTACACATCTCGCAATAAGTTATCTTTAAAAAGCAATGTTAACCAGTTAAAATATATGGTTGACAATAAAAAAGGAGATGTGTATACTAAGCATATTGGATTTACATGGAAAGGAAGATAAAAAAATGAATGACACTGTAAGCGCGACAACAAAGAAAATGTCGGTAAAAACCATTGCTGTGATCGGAGTGCTCACGGCTGTAACCTGTATTTTAGCACCATTGTCGATCCCGATTGGAGATGTTCCGATTTCTCTTACCAATCTGGTGATTTACTTTGGCCTTTATATTTTAGGAACCCGGCGGGAGACGGTCAGCTATATTGTTTACCTTCTGATCGGACTGGTTGGCGTTCCGGTATTTTCCGGTTTTACAGCAGGTCCGGCAAAAATGTTTGGACCGACCGGCGGTTATCTGATCGGGTTTATTCCGATGGCTGTGATTGCCGGAATTTTTATTGAAAAGTCCGGACGGAAACTGGTATTTGGCATGATCGGCATGATCCTGGGAACGGCAGTCTGCTATATCTTTGGAACGGTATGGTTTGTATTGGTAATGAAAACCTCTGTACAGGCAGCGTTGACAATGTGCGTATATCCGTTTATCGTGTTTGACATTATCAAAATGGTTCTTGCTGCATTGATCGGACCGCAGATTCACGGGCGTCTGGTGCAGGCAGGGCTTTTATAAAATCATTGATTTTTATTGGATATTCCGGGATTGGCTTCCTGGAATATCCCTTTTTTTACTTGTAATGTGTTCCTGAATGTAATAAAATAATATTTATATTATCGTTTGAAAAGGTATAAGGGGATGGAAAAATGGAAGAGAAAAGAAAAAATAAAAGACTGGATCTGGATGTCAATGTACAGTTGGAGCGTCTGGATGAAGACGGGGTCACAACTTTAAAATTTGTGCATGTGGATGTAACAGATATTTCAAAAAGCGGAATTGGATTTGACTGCAAAAAGAAATTGGAAGTGAATTCCTATTATGATGCAAAGATCCAGATATGGACAAAAGAAGTGGTGGATGCAGTTATTCAGATTGTCCGCAGTGAGGAAAAGCCGGATGGATATCATTATGGAGGCGTGTTTATCGGAATGACGGATACGGATGCATTAAAGATTGATATTTACCAGATCTTTAACGAACTGTAAAATAAGGCGGGAAAAACTATGATCTTACAGGATACTTATGAAGTAAAAAGGGCAAATAAAATTCCAATAGAAGTTTTTGTGCCCGGGTCTAAGAGCATTACAAACCGGGCGCTTCTGATTGCAGCGCTTGCAGATGGAAAGAGTGTTCTTAAGGGAGTTCTTTTTTCGGATGACAGCAGGCATTTTTTACAGGCTTTGCAGGATCTGGGCTTTGCAGTGGAAATTGATGAACCGCATGCGGTTGTCTCCATTGAGGGAAGAGGGGGCATGGTGCCAAAGACAAAAGCTTCTGTTGATGTGGGAAGCGCAGGAACTGCTGCCCGTTTTCTGACGGCATATCTTGGTCTGTGTGAGGGAGAATATGATATGAATTCTTCCGAACAGATGAAAAAGCGTCCGATGGAAGAATTGCTGCAGGCACTTAAAGAACTTGGAGCGGAAGTTACTTACAGGGAAACTCCGGGACATTTCCCGTTTGTGATTGGAAACAGTGGGGTGCGCAGACATGAAGTAACCATTGATGTAGAAAAAAGCAGCCAGTTTTTGAGCGCACTTCTGATCTCTTCCGTGCTGTTTCAGAAAGAATTTCAGATTCACGTCAAAGGACATCATGGAATGGCTTATGTAGAGATGACAGTTGCTATGATGAAGCAGTTTGGTGTGGAAGTACAACGACCTGCATCCGATACCTTCGTGATTGCAAAAAATGCTGCATATCGGGCGAGAGAGTACCAGATAGAACCGGATGTTTCGGCGGCTTCTTATTTTTATGCAATGTGCCCGGTTGTCGGTGTTCCGACGAAGGTGCGGCATGTACATTGGAACAGTTTACAGGGAGATACCTCCTTTTTACATGTGCTAGAACGGATGGGATGCCGGACAGAAGAAGATCCGGATGGCATCCGGATGTATCCGCCGACGGAAGGCTTTTTAGGAGGCGTATTTGATCTGTCTGCATTTTCGGATCAGGCGCTGACATTGGCGGCAATCGCCTGTTTTTCCAGTGAGACAGTGGAGATTACCGGAATTGGTCATATCCGTTATCAGGAATGTGACCGATTTGCAGCGATTCTTACCAATCTGAAGGCAATGGGGATCGCATGCGAGCAGATGGATGAGAATCGTATCGTAATTCATCCTGGAAAACCACATGGCTGTCTCATGAAAACCTTCGAGGATCACAGGGTCGCGATGGCATTTGCAATTCCGGGACTTGTGACAGAAGGAATTGTAATTGAAAATCCTTCGTGTTGCAGAAAGACGTTTGAAAATTATTTTGAAATACTAGATACTTTGTGTAAATAAAATACAGACTCCGGAAATTATCCGGAGCCTGTATTTTTTATGGGAACCCATGGATCGTTTACCGTTCGTGAACCATATAACCATTGTCTTTGAGCAGACGTTTGGCACGGGTCAGCGTCTGTTTGTCAGGGAATGCGAGTTGAAGAACACCTTCCTCAAATTCCCGGTTGTTTACAATACCGATATTTTTGATGCTGATGTGGTATTGTGCAAGCAGGCTGGCAACAGTGGCAATTCCACCTGTTTCATCTACCAGATCGACAAAACATTCATAATATACCGTAGGGGATTTGACACTTGGCAGAGTGATCGAATCCCGGTAATCTTTTGCCTGCTGAAAGAAGGAAAGCAGCGCCTGTTCATTGGAACTGTCAATGTATCCGCGGAGTTTTGTCAACAGAGCAAGATACTGATCGATGAGTGAAAGAATCGGTTCCCGATTGGAAGCGCAGATATTCTGCCACATTACAGGGGAAGAGGATGCAATTCTTGTGATATCCTTAAATCCACCTGCGGCAATGGTTTTCATGGTTTCCTTGTCATCATCGATCTGGGCGACCAGATTGACCAGCGAATATGCAATCATATGTGGCAGGTGGCTGATGGCTGCTGTAGAGTAATCGTGTGTTTTATAATCCAAAATCAGAGGAATTGCTCCAAGAGACAGCACAAAATCACGAAATTCTGAAATTTTTTCTTTTGGAGTCATGGAAGTCGGCGTGATGATATAGTACGCATTTTCCAGGAGTGTATTGGTGGCACTTAAAATACCTCTTTTTTCAGAACCGGTCATGGGATGCCCGCCGATAAAGTTTGCTTCCATGCCAAGTCGGATCACTTCTTCGTGAATCTCTGTTTTCGTACTGCCGACGTCCGTGATGTAACAGTCACTGCGGATAATATCTTTTAATTGATGCAGATATGCGAGGTTCCGCTGAACCGGAGCACATAAAAAAATATAATCACAGTCAGAAAAAGCAGACAGCGGTAACAGATCATTGTTTTCGATCAGTCCCTCACGGTACGCTTCTTCGATGGTTTCTTTGTGATGTGCCGTAGCATAAATTTTGATATCCGGCTGATTGGATTTCATTTTTTTTGCGATTGAACCTCCAATCAGGCCCAGTCCGATAAAACCAATTGTTTGAAAAGCCATAAGTTTATTCCTTTTATATCATGTAATTGATGTGTTTTCTATAACAGTAATTGTACTATAGAATGCCAGGAGTGTCAAAAGAGGAATACGTGGCAGCACTTGCAACAATTGTCTGTTCGTGTGATAATAAAAAGGCGAAAGGAAGCAGAAAGAGGAATTTTTATGAATTTACTTACCGTTGATCATATTACAAAAGTTTATACACAGCGTGAGCTGTTTCACGATGCATCGTTTTATCTGCAGGATGGAGAAAAGGTTGGAATTATAGGCATCAATGGAACCGGAAAATCTACGTTGTTAAAAATTATGGCAGGGCTCGAAGAACCGGATGCCGGAAATGTGGTAAGGGCCAATCAGCTTGTGATTCGCTATCTGCCGCAGATGCCGGAGTTTGATCCGCAAAAAGGAGCACTTGAGAATGTACTTTCTTATGCGCAGATTGGAAGTGTGCATCAGCAGGAAGACCGGGAAGAACATGAAAAATGGAATCTGGAAAGCAATGCCAAGTCCATGATGACGCGGCTTGGCATATACAATTTCGATGAACCGGTGGGACATTTGTCCGGCGGGCAGCGAAAACGACTGGCTCTTGTTGCAGTGCTCCTTACTCCATGTGATGTACTGCTTTTGGATGAGCCAACAAACCATCTGGATGCCGAAATGGCAGAGTGGCTGGAAAATTATCTGAAAAATTATCGCGGGGCAATGGTTATGGTAACACATGACCGTTATTTCCTGGACCGTGTGGTGCGCCGGATTTTTGCTTTTGAGGGAAACGGAAAGCTTTGCCAGTATGAGGGCGGATATACGGACTATCACAGACGGGCCGAAGAGGAAGGAAAATTTGCGGATACTGCCGGGGAGTCGTTCCACAAAAATGAAGAGGCGGCAAATGTACAGGAGAAACAGGCGGCAGAAGATTCACGTTCTACATGGAAACATGAAAACAAATTAAAATTTTCATATAAAGAACAGAAAGAATATGAGACCATTGAAGACGATATTGCAGCTTTGGAAACCCGGCTGGGAGAGATTGACGGGGAGATGGTATCCTGCGCACGGGATTTTGTGAAGCTGAATGAACTGACAGAAGAAAAAACGCAGCTGGAAACACAGTTGGAAGAAAAAATGGATCGTTGGACGTATCTGGAAGAACTTGCAGCAAAAATACTTCAACAAAATGCATAAAAAGGTTGTAAAACTTTCTGAAAATTAGTAGAATATAACCATAAAAGCGTAAATATTCTAAAAAAGGAGGGTTTTACTATGAACGTATATACGACAGACAGAATTCGTAATGTGGTTCTCCTGGGGCATGGGGGATGCGGCAAAACTTCTCTGGTGGAAGCCATGGCATATCTGGCAGGTCTGACAACACGTATGGGGACGGTTGCAGATAAAAATACCATCAGTGATTTCGACAAAGAGGAGACCAGGCGCCAGTTCTCGATCCATACTTCTGTGGTTGCGATCCCATGGAAAGATCAAAAGATTAATGTTTTGGATACCCCGGGCTATTTTGATTTTGTTGGAGAAGTCGAAGAGGCAGTTTCCGCAGCGGATGCAGCAATTATCGTTGTTTCTGGAAAAGCAGGAATCGAGACAGGAACCCGGCGTGCCTGGGAGATTTGTGAAAAGAATCATCTTCCGCGTATGATATTTGTGACAGATATGGATATTGACGATGCAAGCTACCGTCAGGTAGTGGAAGATCTGCAGGCACTTTATGGAAAGAAAATTGCACCGTTTCACCTGCCCGTCCGGGAGGATGGCCAGTTTGTTGGATATGTCAATGTTATCCAGCAGAAGGCTAAGCGTTGGACGGATCAGGGGACGGTTGAAAAATTTGATGTTCCGGAATATTCCAAAAAGAATCTGGAGCTTTGCAGGGAAGCTTTACTAGAAGCTGTAGCAGAAACGAGTGAGGAATTTATGGACCGCTATTTTAACGGGGAGGAATTTTCTGAAGATGAGATCCGTCAGGCTCTCAGAGTAAATGTCATGGATGGATCCATCGTTCCGGTTCTCATGGGATCAAATGTTCTTGCCCGCGGGATGTATACGCTCATGGCAGATATTGTCAAATATTTTCCGAGCCCGGACAAACGAACTTGCACTGGTATCAATACGACAAACAATGAAGTGTATCAGGCCGATTATGATTTTGCAAAACCAAAGAGTGCGTATATTTTTAAGACAATCGTAGATCCTTACATTGGAAAGTATTCTCTGATCAAAGTAAATTCCGGTGTGCTTAAGACGGATGATGTCTTATTTAATTACCACAGGGATTGTGACGAAAAGATTGGAAAGTTGTACGTACTCCGTGGCAATAAAACAGAGGACGTAAAAGAACTCCATGCGGGGGATATCGGAGCACTGGCAAAATTATCCCAGTCACAGACGACAGATTCCCTGTCAACAAGAAATCATCCGGTGGCCTATCTGCGCACCAATCTGTCAAAACCGTATGTATCCATGCGGTATAAGGCGAAAAATAAAGGAGATGTAGATAAGATTTCCCAGTCTTTACAGAAGATTTTGATGGAAGATCTGACGTTGCGTGTCGTCAACGACAGTGAAAATCATCAGACACTGCTGTATGGTATGGGAGAGCAGCAGCTTGAAATTGTTCAGAGCATACTTCTTGATAAATATAAAGTTGAAATTGAACTGATGCGTCCGAAGGTTGCCTTCCGTGAAACCATACGTGGAAAATCAGATGTTGAGTACAAATATAAAAAACAGTCCGGTGGACATGGACAGTATGGTCATGTTAAAATGAAATTCGAGCCAAGTGGGGACTTAGAAGTTCCTTACGTATTTGAACAGTGCGTTGTCGGCGGAGCAGTTCCGAAAAATTATTTTCCGGCAGTGGAAAAAGGAATTGCAGAGGCTGTTTTGAAAGGACCACTTGCTGCATATCCGGTGATCGGTGTGAAAGCGGTGCTTTATGATGGATCTTATCATCCGGTAGATTCCTCTGAGATGGCATTTAAAGTAGCGGCGAAGCAGGCATTTAAGAAAGGATTTCTAGAGGCGAAGCCGGTATTGTTAGAGCCGATTGCCTCTGTGAAAATCATGACTCCGGAAGAATATACCGGTGAAATTATGGGAGACCTGAATAAGCGCAGAGGTCGTGTCATGAATATGAATGCAGAAAACGGATATCAGGAAATTGATGCAGATATTCCATATCTTGAATTGTATGGGTATAATACACGCCTTCGGTCAATGACCAGCGGAAGCGGAACTTTTTCTTATGAATTTGCCCGGTACGAACAGGCGCCTGAGGATGTGGCAGCAAGAGAAATAGAAGAGAGGGCAGGCAAAGTTGTGGAGACGGAAGAATAGTACAGTTTTTGCTGTATTATTGATGGCGATAATTTTAAATTTTACGATAACGTCCGTATATGGAAAAGACACAGGACTCGAAGGGGAAAGTTATGCCCCTTCGAGTTCTTCTTTTCAAAATCCGGCACATGTCCATTCCAAAAAAGATACGGTAGAAGTGGGCTATTTTTTAGGCGGTGGGATACAGAATTCTTTCAATAAAACATCTTATCCGGCATTCAGCGGAAATCAGCCATTGTATACGCCGTATCGGAGTGGGTTCCGGTTCGTTGGATGGTATACGGATGCTGCACTTCATAAGCAGATAAAGTCCATTCCAACCAATCATAAAGACCATTACATGCTTTATGCAAAATGGACTGCAAAGGTCAATAATTATTACAATGTCGAGTATTATAACTATCACAAAGGAGAAAGCAGGTTCGACAAAAATCTGGTTCTGTTGAAAGATCTTGATTACAGCTTTTACAATGAAATTGATATTCCGGGCATGCCGGATACCCGTGAGGAAGATGTGCTGAAAAAATATATTTTTAGCGCCTCCCAGTGCCCACAGGGAATTTGTCTGACCGACGAATTTGTACTGATCACTTCTTATTCCACCGAAGATGACTGTATGGGAGAACTTATGGTGTTTAACCGGGAAAACGGAGAATATATGGTCACGCTTGGAATGGATGAAAACAGTCATCTGGGAGGAATTGCTTTTGACGGTGACAATT
>DLQV01000083.1:0-996 GCA_002474415.1 Lachnospiraceae bacterium UBA7598 | reverse complement strand
TGTGGAGCGGATTTCCTACGATTTTATTGAACTGATGGCCTATCAGAATACTGGGGATGTCGTGGATGCAAGAGATGTTGTGGATGAGTTTCCGGTCAAAAATACGCCTTCCTGTATTACCTGGTATGGCGGCAGGTTATGGATTGCGACGCATACACTTCTGGTAAACTCCCGGATGGTGGCATATTATCTGGATAAGAAGACGGACAAGCTGATTCCGCTCAGCAATTATAAAATTCCACAAAAGGTACAGGGCGTAACCTTTGATGATTCTGGAAAGGTTTATCTGAGCACTTCCTACGGAAGAAATCAATCTTCTTATTTGTATTGCTACGATTCTGTCACAGCACTTGCAACCCGGCCAAAACGGCCGCGGCTGAAAGTAGAGATGCCTCCGGCATCGGAAGAACTCGATGTAAGCGACAATACGTTATATATTTTGTTTGAATCGGCAGGAGAGAAATATTACGAAGGAACCGACGGGAAAGGCAAAAGCCTGTTCCCGCTGGATAAGATTCTAAAAATCCCAATCAGGGAGTTGGATGCGAACGGTTCATCGACATCAGGGACATGATCTTTTTCATCTGCGTCTGACTCTCAGGAGGAAGATCTTTGGATAGCAGATCACATAACAGTTCGATTTCGGGTTTTGTGAAGTCAATATGGTTTTCCTTTGCCTGTCTCATGTTTGAGAGAAGAAATGGCATGGCATCCTTCATGTTTAAAGGTTTTTCTTTCTGTGCAAAAGAGAGCAGAAATTGCAATTTTTCCGGGCTTAAATTGGCAAACGCCGGATTGTTAAAAAGATTAGAATCCATTCAAAAAACCTCCTGCAGACTATTGATTGTGAAACAGATCCTGATTTTCCATAATGCAGAACAGTGTTTGTAAGGTGTCAATCATTTCCTGTTCTTTCGGAGTACAATATTTACGGACCGCACCAAGCATTGCATCCCGCCGTTTGGTCCCGGCAGGCACAGAACAGGCGGCCATACT
>DLQV01000116.1:3938-4275 GCA_002474415.1 Lachnospiraceae bacterium UBA7598 | reverse complement strand
TAAATTCCATCTTTTTTTGACCATAAGTAACTTGCCTCTAACCCATCAAAATCAAACCGCAGTTCGGATGATTTTAAATACGGTTCGAGCTGGTTTTTTTTCAGCAGTTCTCCATTTTCCGCACAATATCCGCCGCCATCGTCCGATTCCCGATAAGTATATTCCATATCCGGCTCAAGATCCGACTCCGTTGGAACCATGGAAAAAGAAAAAGAATCAATCCGAAACAGGGTATCGCCGGCATAACAATAAATCACACCATCATCATAGATAAAATGATCCACCTGCGTATAATATCTGATTTCCTGCATGTGCAGTCCCCGGTATCTTCCAAACA
>DLQV01000116.1:0-3861 GCA_002474415.1 Lachnospiraceae bacterium UBA7598 | reverse complement strand
AAACTCATTTTCATCTGTAAATTTCAGCCAGGCAAGTGCATTTTCCTTATTTAAGGTACTGGTATTGTTTCCACAGACAGGTTCGGTTTCTTTTCCTTTCGACTTGTTTTTTACAAGTGAATAAACGATATTTCCGTCATCAAATTTTTTCAGGGCATCTGCTTCGTCCTGCTTTTTTGAAATGCCGGTAACCGCATCACCCATCCAGTATGCATAGCTTCTGAGCAGCTCAGTATCCAGCGATTTTTCAATGTCTTTCCGTGAGCCCTGCAAATCGCTGTTCATACCTAATGTAACTGTTATCACACCGGTCACGGCCACAAAAAATCCGCTTACAATCGCAAGTACCATAGCCAGAAGTCTGACTCCATACGATGGTTTCCAGTTTTTGGACACACATTCCGGCTTTTTGGATTTTTTATCCTTTTTCTCATTCATTTTCTACATCCTCCATCTTGTATCCCCGTCCCCACACGACTTTTAAATAGCGTGGCTCCGCAGGATTATATTCCAGTTTTTCCCGAAGATGCCGGATATGTACTGCTACCGTGTTTTCGATGCCGCACGGGCTGCCTTTCCACACGGCCTCATAAATCTGTTTCGGTGAATATACTTCCCCCGGATGTTCCATCAGAAGTTTTAAAATATCGTACTCTGTTCTGGTCAGATTCACAGGTTCTCCGTCCAGAGTGACTTCCTTTAATTTATCATCCAGCTCAATGCCGCCGGCGGACAGTTTTGTCCTCACCTTCTGTCCGCTTCCAAGCAGCATATACCGCCGGATCTGGGATTTCACTCTCGCCTGCAGTTCCACCGGATTAAATGGTTTCGTCACATAATCGTCCGCGCCCACGGTAAGTCCGAGTACCTTATCGGTATCCTCACTTTTGGCCGTCAGTAAAATCACCGGTACATTGGAAATTTCCCGGATTTTGCACATCGCCTCAATGCCATCCATTTCCGGCATCATAATATCCATCAGAACCAGCTGGATATCCTCCCGGTTTATAATTTTTAAGGCTTCCTTTCCGTTATATGCCGAAAACACCTGGTATCCTTCACTTTTTAAATAAATCTGCAAAGCAGAAACAATATCCTTTTCATCGTCACAAACTAAAACATTATACATAAAAAACCGCCACCTCGTATTCATGATTAATCATAGATACATTGTAGCGGTTTTTTTCTTAATTTCCAATGGGGCAAACCTTTAAGGTTTGCTTAAAATCAGGAATCATTCTTATTTTGATATCTTTTCTTCTTTCATCCAGGCCTCAACGCTCTCATACAGACGCTGCATACCATCTTCAACAACCAGCTTGGAAGTAGCCACATTCATGCGCAAAAATCCTTCGCCTCCCTTGCCATACTGATTGCCTCCGCTGACATACAGACCGCTGGTTTTGCGGATAAATTTTGCGAACTGCCGGCCACTTTCCGTGATTTTGCGGCAGTCCAGCCACATGAGGTAAGTAGCCTCTCCTGCGACCGGATGGATGAGCGGAATTTTCTCCTGCAGAAATTCCGTCACATACTGCTTGTTCTTTTCCACATATTCGCGCAGCTCATCGAGCCATTCTTCCCCATATTGGAAAGCGGCAATCGCTGCCTGAATTGCAAAAGCGTTCGGCTCTGCGACTTCATCGGTATTGAGCTGTCTCCACATTCTATGATGCAGAATCGGATTTTCCGCATAGACAGCAGCCGTCTGCAGCCCTGCCAGATTAAATGTCTTCGTCGGCGCAATACAGGTAATACTGATATCCCGGCAGGTATCATCCACAGATGCAAACGGAATATATTCTGTACCAGGCTTTGTCAGATCACAGTGAATTTCATCTGAGACAACAATGACATCATACTGCTTGCACAGCGCTCCAATCCGCGCCAGCGTCTCGCGATCCCAGATGTTTCCTGCCGGATTCTGCGGATTACACAAAATCATGAGCGTTGTCTGCGGATCAGCAAGCTGCTGTTCGAGTTTTTCCCAGTCCACACGATATACTTTTCCATCATAAAGCAGTTCATTTTCCACGACATTTCTTCCATTGTTACGGATGGAATTGAAAAAATTATTGTAGACAGGTGTCTGAATCAGCACATTCTCTGCCGGAGTCGTCAGTTTTCGTACAGCCGAGGAAAGTGCAGGGATTACCCCTGTCGTAAAGATCAGTTTCTTTGGATCCATCTGAAAATGATGACGCTTTTCCCACCAGTTGACATAGCTGTCTGCCCATTCGTCCGGAATGACAGAATATCCATATACCCCGTGCGCCACGCGCTGTACCAGCGCTTCCTGCACTTCCGGCACTGTCTCAAAATCCATATCCGCCACCCACATCGGGAGCTCTTTGCGATCCACATCCCATTTGAGGGAATTTGTGCCTCTGCGGTTTGGTATTTTATCAAAATTATATTTCATAATCATCAAGTCTCCTTTTTTCCGTCTCTATAATGCCTTATCATACCACTTCTGCATCACTTCTTCAATCATTGCCGTCTCATCCGAAAAGAAGATGAAGGGAAAAAATACCTCTTTCCCTGGTATCTTTTCCCTTCATTCATAATCACTCGCTCTGATTTGACAGGTTTTTAGCCTTCGGTCTTTGTTGTGCTCTCTTTGGACTTATAATAGTCCTCGAACTTCTGATTTGCAGCATCCAGTGTCTTCTGGCAGATATCCGGCAGGTCTTTGCCCCATGCACCGGTTGCCTGCTGAAATCCCTTCTTCATAGCTTCCTGCATCTTCTTCATCTTGTCTACATCATCCCCGGCAAGTGCGCTGTCAAAATCAAACAATCTCTCTGATGTCTGCTTTACTCCGTAGTAACCATCCTCTGAGATATCTTTCTGCGCCTGTGCCTTGGTTGCTGCATCTACAGTGAAATCTCCTTTTGCAAGAAACTTCCATATATCATCGTTGTTTGTTCCGTTTGCAACAGAAGAAGTAGCTGCCTGACCTGTCATCATTTTCTGCACAATGCTGATCAGCTGCTGCTGTCTGGACTGTGTATCCGCTTTCATCTGCTGTACCAGTGCTGCACGATCCTCCGCACTCATCTTATTGATCGAATACGTTGCTTTCTTATTATCCTTGCTGCTATCTGATTTGTCATAGACTACACCACTCTCATTTTTTTCTTCTGCCTTTGCTGTGGTGTCCTTCTTTGCAGCCGTCTCATTTTTGGTCACCGCATCGTTTTTATAGGATGCGTATACCTCTGCCTGTGTGTTTAACAAACCTGCTGTGTTTACACCCATGATCTCATCCTCCTTGAATCCTACCGGTCAATTCCATTTGCTTCCGGTTAAACTATGTTGGTATCTACTATAGATATCGGTTCTTTTTACAGAATCTTTATAGTTTGCTTTATTTTTGTTTCACAGTGACACGATATGTCTTTCCAACGGCAGATTTTGTTCTGGCCTTTACCATCACATAGAGTTTCTGGCCTTTTACAGCTTTTACGGTAAATTTCTGTCCGGTCTGTGCATAATCTTCCTGTTTGACCAGCTTCTTTTTCTGATTATATACACATACATTCCAGTATCCGCTGTCCGGAAGACTTACCTGTACGGTCACATTTCCTTTCTTTGCAGCCTTGTATGCAAAATAGTCTTTATCCTTCACCGCATAATTATTGGCATTGTACGTCTTATTCTTTTTCACATTTGTCGCAGTGGCAAAAGAATCATTGTATTCCTGCTCCCAATTATCGGCCTTGTACTGGTTGACTGTCACCGTATACTCATGTCCACACGCATAATCATTGATATTACGCTCTACTTTCAGATAAATTTCTTTGCCTTTCCGGAAACTGAGCTTGGCAGTGGAAACCTGCAGATCATCCTCTGTCTCCT
>DLQV01000024.1 GCA_002474415.1 Lachnospiraceae bacterium UBA7598 | reverse complement strand
AGGTTCATGCAGATTATGCGGAAGGGGCAGGAGTCTTTGATCTTACAACCAAAGAAGTTTTGTACAGCCAGAACCTTTTCGAAAAACTGTATCCGGCCAGTACAACAAAAATTCTGACTGCCTATATTATTATCCGAAACTGTGATCTGGATGATAAAGTAACCGTCAGTGCGGATGCTATTGCCAATATGGCAGACTCTTCCAAATGCGGACTTGCTGCAGGTGATGTCCTGACGGTGAGGGATTTACTGTATGGTCTGTTGTTGGTCAGTGGAAATGATGCAGCAAATGTACTTGCAGAATATTATTCCGGTTCGATTGAAAAATTTGCAAAAGAGATGAATCGAGAAGCAAAAGCTCTTGGCGCAACACACAGTCATTTTGTGAATGCGAATGGACTTCCGGATGATAATCACTATACAACCGTTTATGATATGTATCTGATTTTCCAGGCAGCAATTCAGACACAGGATTTTGTTGATATTATACATGCCAAAAGCTATGATGCCTCCTATCAGAATGCATCTGGAAATACGGTAACCCAGAAATGGGACAGTACCAACCGTTATCTGAATGGTCAGACCAAGGAGCCTGAGCATATTACCGTTGTGGGTGGAAAAACCGGAACTACAAATGCGGCAGGATATTGCCTTGTATTATATTCGAAAAATAAAAAGGGCGATGATATTGTCAGCATCGTCTATAAAGGAAAGACGCGCTCTGATATGTATACACTGATGAGTCAGATTCTTTCAACCTTTGCGAATTAGTGATTGTATTTTCTGTGCAAATATACTATAATTATGAATATTAGGAACCGTTTTTTGTAACTTTTTATATTTGCAGGAGGAAGTGCCATGATCGAAATTATTTGCGGAGAAAAGGGAAAAGGAAAAACCAAAGAACTTTTAGCAAAGGTTAACCACACGGTCAGTACCGTTACCGGAAATGTTGTTTACCTTGACAAAAGCCAAAAGCATATGTATGAGCTAAACAATAAAGTACGCCTGATTAATGTAATGGATTATCCGATTACAAACTGTGATGAATTTTTAGGCTTCATTTGTGGAATTGTTTCTCAGGATCATGACCTAGAAGAAATGTATCTTGACAGTTTTCTTACCATTGCATTTATAGAATCCGATCAGGACATTGTGAAAGCGGTCGAAAAGCTGGATGTTATCGGTGAAAAATACAAAGTCCATTTTGTACTCAGTATCTCAAAAAACAAAGCGGATCTGCCGCAATATGCGCAGGCAAAGGTAACCGTATCCTTATAAGAAGTTCCATTTTACGGAAAGCGGGAGTGTTTTTACGAAACACTCCCATTTTTTGCATTTAGTCGTCCAGTGAGGAACGAATTCTTCCATAAAAACTAATCAGATACAATCCGCTGAGTCCCACGAGTGCATATATGACACGTGTTAACCAGGTCCCATTTCCAAAAATAAAAGAAACCAGATTAAACTGGAAAAATCCGATTAATCCCCATACAATACATCCAATTACTGCTAACGTCAAAAGGCAGTTATCAAGCCATCTCATTCTTCTTACCTCCATTTTTTATCAATAGTATGAGACAAAAAATTATAATTATACACATTTCTTCTGATGATTGTATTTGCAGTCCGAAAATGGTAAGATAGAAGTATCAATCAAAGAGGTGGATTTTTTTGACACGCAAACAGAATGTTGTACGTATGCATCACGGTCCGAATTTAAATATCGGTATTGTGATTTTTGTAATTATAATTATCTATGTAATCTTTAATCTTATATCGTATCTGACCTCCAGCCCGGTTGCAGAATATGAAGTCGGTCAGGGAACAATCGCGACCAATCATATTTATCATGGATTGATTTTACGGGACGAAACGGTTGTTTATGCGGGGCAGAGCGGTTATATCAATTATTATCTGAAAAACGGGACGAAAGCATCGGTCAATGATGTCGTCTATTCCATAGATACCAGTGGTGAACTTTCCCAACAGATTTCGGATGCAGCCTCCAGTGGAGAAAAATTGGACAGCGAAGCTCTTAGCGAAATTTCTTCCGAACTGGATGTTTTTCGAAATTCCTATGATTCCAACGCGTTTTCGTCGGTCTATACATTTAAGAATGAACTCAATGCGCAGCTGACACAGACGCTTAGTATGAATGCACTCAGTTCCCTGAGCGAAGATGTAAAGGCTGCTGTAGAGAATAATACTTTTTATAAGAAGAAATCGGAAAAGCCCGGAATTATTGTATATTATACGGATGGATATGAAAATGTCACAGCAGACAATTTTACGGCGGATCAGTTTCACATGGCAGATTATAAAAGAAATTCTTTGGATGACCAGAAACAGGTTACTGCTAATTCGCCCGCTTACAAACGAATTGACAGTGAAAAATGGAATATTCTGCTGCCCGTATCGGATGATATGGCCAAACAGTTAAAAGACAATGAAACTATTAAAATCCGTTTCTGCAAGGATGATTTTACATTGACCGTTCCATATTCCCTGACAAAAAAAGATGGAAGTTATTATGTAAACCTGAGTTTAAAAACGGCAATGATCCGTTATGTAAATGATCGATTTGTCGATGTAGAACTGGTTGTATCAGAAAAGACAGGCTTGAAAATTCCAAATTCGGCCATTACAAAAAAACAATTTTATACCGTTCCAAAGGAATATTTTACACAGGGTGGTGATTCGTCAGATCCTGGACTTATGGTAGAAAATCACGCAGGAAATACGGGATCTGTAGCTCTGGTTCAGCCAACCATATATTATGAAACCGATGATTTCTACTATATTGATGATGAGTCTGTTTCCGCTGGCGATGTCGTCGTAAAGAATAATTCTTCTAGTACCTATACGATCGGAAGTGATGTTGACAAGCTTACCGGTGTTTACAATATCAATAAAGGATATGCCGTCTTTAAACAAATTGATATTCTGGCACAAAACAATAAGTATACAATTGTTGATACAGGCACTTCCTATGGAATTGCATTGTATGATCATATTGCCCTTGATGGCAGCAAAATAAAAGAAGACCAGCTGGTTGTAAAATAAAAGGAGTGTGTAAATGATGGATTTACAGAAAAACCTGGAGCAGGTAGAAGAAAATATCTGCAAAGCATGTGAAAAAGCAGGAAGAAACCGCAGTGATGTAACGCTGATCGCAGTAAGTAAGACAAAACCAATTGAAATGCTTCAGACCGTATACGATCTGGGACCACGCGATTTTGGAGAAAACAAAGTACAGGAAATGTGTGAAAAAATGGAAGTTCTTCCAAAAGATATTCGTTGGCACATGATCGGACACCTGCAGACCAATAAAGTAAAATATATTGTTGGAAAAACCGAACTGATTCATTCGGTAGACAGTCTGCATCTTGCAAAAGAAATTGAAAAACAGGCTGCAAAACAAAATGTAACCGTTTCTATTCTTGTGGAAGTCAATATTGCAGAAGAAGAGAGTAAATTCGGCATCCACAAAGAAGAAACGCTTTCTCTTATCCGGGAAATTGCGGCACTGCCACACATTCGGATTCAAGGGTTGATGACAATTGCTCCATTTGTAGAAAATCCGGAAGATAACCGTAATTACTTCCGACAGATTCGGCAATTATCTGTTGACATAGACGCACAAAACATAGATAATGTACGTATGGATGTTTTGTCCATGGGTATGACCGGAGATTATATGGTGGCAATCGAAGAGGGTGCAACCATGGTTCGCGTTGGAACCGGCATTTTCGGTGAAAGACATTATCAAAATAAGGTGGTTAAATAATGAGTATTATTGATAAATTTCTTGATGTCATGCGTTTGAACGATGATGATTATGAGTTTGATAACGAGGATTACGATTACGATGAAGATGACGATTATGAAGTAAAAGAAAAAAAGCCTTCCCGCAGAGAACGTAAAAAAGAAGCGCAGGAACAACAGACCGCAGCGACATATGATATTTCTGAAAAACAGCGGCAAAAGCAGCAGAACAAAATTACTCCCATCAACAGAAACCGCCGTCAGGGACAGCCGGGAATGGAAGTATGCGTGATTAAGCCAAACGCCATTGAAGATGAAATCGAAATTACGGAAACTTTATTAAACGGTCGCACTGTTGTGATCAATATGGAAGGGCTCAGCGTAGACATTGCTCAGCGAATTATTGATTTCACTTCCGGTGCAACTTTTGCCATGCATGGAAATTTACAAAAGATTTCTAATTATATCTTTCTTGCAACTCCGAACGGTGTTGACATTTCCGGAGATATTCAGGGGCTTATGGAATCTTTTGATTTGCCTGGATTAAATTAAGCCGATGAATGAGCAGGAATTATGCCGGAAACGTCTTTTGGACCTTTCAAGACAGGCAGACCGAAAGGGAATCGTACTATTCAGTGATTTCCTGAACCTGAATGAACAGAATATTTTTCATAGCCTGCAGAATGAGTTATATACAAAAACAAAGCTATTTGGCGGCTATGAGCAGGCAGAGCGTCAGATGGTTGCATTTATCCCTGATGCTCTTTGTTATGAATGGTCTTATCCGTTTGTATGCATTCATGCAATTTCCCGATATCCAAAATATGCGGAAAAGCTTACACACCGTGATGTACTAGGAGCACTGATGCACCTTGGGCTGGATCGAAGTAAAATTGGAGATATCATTCTTCTGGAAAATGATATTTATATCTTTTGTTCCGAAACCATTTCGGATTTTATTATGGATCAGCTTACCCAGATCCGTCATACCATGATCCAAAGTTCCATTGTGGAAGATGTAAATACACTCAAAGTTCATCCCATGTTTGAAGAACATGATGATATCGTAGCCTCCAATCGCATTGATGCCATTATTGCACGGGCGTATCATTTATCCCGTTCGGAAGCTGCTGCATATCTTTCTTCCGAGAAAGTATTTATTAATGGCCGCTGCATTACAAACTGCAATCAATCCTGTAACAATGGAGATATTGTATCCGTTCGCGGAAAGGGACGTTTTGTTTTTGAAACCAGCCAATCCTTCAGCAAAAAAGGAAAACTTCGTGTCCGTTTTTTAATTTATATGTAAGGAGATTATAATGAATCAGAGGAAAACGAAAAAATGTATGGGGTACAGTGGTCTGTTGGTTATTCTTTTAGTTGCTGTTGACCAGTTTACCAAATGGCTTGCCTATATCAATCTGCGTCAAAAACCGGATGTTTCGATTATTGACGGAGTGTTCCAATTAAAATACCTGGAAAATGACAGTGCTGCATTTAGCCTGGACCCTGTGTCTATCTTACATCGCATATTTCATTTTGCCTATTTTGATAGTCATCCAGAAGCATTTTTAATGGCAAAAATGATATTCTTTGCTATCCTGACAGTTGTGGTTCTTATTTTATTGGCAATCCTGTATCAAAGAATTCCTCTCAACCGCAGGTTTCTTCCCTTGAATATCATAGCAGTCGGAATTTTTGCGGGCGCAGCCGGAAATCTGATTGATCGTGTGATCCATCACTATGTCATCGATTTCTTTTATTTCAGCCTGATTAATTTTCCAATATTTAACGTTGCAGATATCTATGTAACACTTTCTGCAATTGCATTGATTATTGTTGTGCTTTTTTATTACAAGGAAGAAGATTACAGCTTAATTTTTTCTGGAAAATCGTCAAATCCAAAGGAGTCATAAGGTCGTGCAGGAAGAATCATTTGAAGTGCAGTACATGCAGGAAGGGGAGCGTCTGGATAAAGTTCTTTCCGAAATTTATCCGGATTTCTCCCGTTCTTTTTTTCAAAAGCTAATTAAAGATAAACAAATTCAGGTGAATGGAACATTTCAAAAAGCCAGTTACCCGGTACATGCAGAAGATCTGGTAAGCGTCACCATTCCGGATGCTGTGGAAACAACCATTGAACCGGAAAATATCCCATTGGATATCTTATATGAAGATGATGATGTTCTGATCGTAAACAAGCCCAAAGGAATGGTCGTACACCCATCGGCAGGGCACTACTCCGGGACTTTGGTAAATGCCATTATGTATCACTGTAAAGATTCCCTAAGCGGTATCAACGGGCAGATACGTCCGGGCATTGTCCATCGAATTGATATGGATACCACAGGTTCTCTGATTGTCTGCAAAAATGATGAAAGCCATGTAAACATTGCAGAACAGATCAAAGAACATACCGTCAACCGCATCTATGTTGGAATTGTCTGTGGAAATATAACAGAAGATGAGGGAACCATCGAAGGAGCGATCGGAAGGAATCCCGTTGATCGAAAAAAAATGGCCATCAATGAGAAAAACGGGAAACCGGCAATTACCCATTATAAAGTACTCGAGCGTTTTGGAAATTATACTTATATGCAATTCAAACTAGAAACCGGACGGACCCACCAGATCCGTGTACACATGGCAAGTATCGGGCATCCATTACTGGGGGATTCTCTGTATTCCAGTGGCCGTTCACAGTTTAAACATCTGCAGGGACAGACACTTCACGCAAAAACGATTGGATTTGTTCATCCAAGAAGCGGAAAATATATGGAATTTTCTGCGCCTTTGCCAGAATATTTTGATAATTTGCTAAAATTGTTGAAATCCAGGTCCTAAATGTTGTATAATATGTATATACTTTAAGAGATTACTTAAAGAATTTATGACATCGGAGGTAACGGGTATGGGCAATTATATTTATACAATCGGAAGAGAACTTGGAAGTGGTGGATACACCGTTGCAAAACTTTTAGCAGAACGTCTTGGAATCAAGTTATATGATAAAGAGCTTTTGGCACAAGCGGCAAAAGATTCTGGTTTTTGTGAAGAAATTTTTGAAAATCATGATGAACGTCCAACCAACAGTTTTCTGTATTCCTTAGTAATGGATACATATACCGGCGGAAATTATTCTGCAGCACCATTTTTGGATATGCCACTTAATCACAAAGTCTTTTTGGCACAATTTGATACCATCAAAAAGATTGCATCAGAGGAGTCCTGTGTGATTGTAGGACGATGTGCAGATTATGCACTTGCTTCCAATCCGGATTGTCTGAGCATCTTTGTACATGCGGATATGGATGATCGGATCAAGCGCGTCAGCAAACGTGAGGATGTCACAGAATCAAAAGCCAAAGATATGATCCAGAAAAAAGACAAGCAGCGTTCCAGTTATTATAATTACTACACCTGCAAAAAATGGGGAGACTCCAGAAGTTATGATCTGACACTCAACACAAGCAAAATCACCCCGGAAGCATGTGTTGATATTATCTTGGATTTCCGAAAGAAAATGGAACAGAAAAAATAAAACCATGCAGCTTTGACAAAAAGGAACCGGTCTTAAGGTCCGGTTCCTTTTGTTATGTAACTTTAAAACTTATTTATAACTTTAAAATATTAATATTTATTAAGAGGAATAAAACCAATGCGAT
The DNA here is from genome assembly GCA_002474415.1 of Lachnospiraceae bacterium UBA7598. GTDB lineage: Bacteria > Bacillota > Clostridia > Lachnospirales > Lachnospiraceae > Roseburia. The sequence continues at coordinate 740 of DLQV01000024.1, read as the reverse complement.
TTGTAATACAACGTGTTACCGAAGCAACATGTGAAGTGGATCGGAAAATTACCGGGCAAATAACAAACGGATTCTGTGTATTAATTGGAATTGCAGAAACCGATACCAAAACCATTGCCGATAAAATGATACGAAAACTTCTTGGAATGCGCATCTTCAGTGATGAAAACGGAAAAACAAACCTGTCTTTACATGATATCGAAGGCTCCCTGTTATTAATATCACAGTTTACATTATATGCGGACTGCAAGAAAGGAAACCGTCCAAGCTTTGTGAAGGCAGGGGCACCGGACTTCGCAGAGGAAATGTATGAGTATTTCAAAGCAAAATGTGTGGAGACGTTCGGAAAGGTAGAGTGCGGAAGCTTCGGCGCCGACATGAAGGTCGAGCTGGAGAACGATGGCCCATTCACAATTTTGTGGGACAGCGATATTTGGTGAGGTGACATCCATATGGGCGAAGCCCATATTTAGGATGATGTCGCCGACCTGCCGCCGAGCGAATGCGAGGGGGCGATACCCGGTGGGGAGATGGAAGATACCCGTGGAGGACAGGCAACATGAAACAAGACAGCCAGATGTTTGGCACAGAGAAAATCAGTAAAATACTATGGAAGATGGCGCCACCTGTGATGCTGGCGCAGTTGATACAGGCACTTTATAACATTGTGGACAGCTTCTTTGTGGGCCGCTATGCCGATGCCGGGCTCACGGCGCTCTCCATCATCTATCCCATCCAGT
>DLQV01000264.1 GCA_002474415.1 Lachnospiraceae bacterium UBA7598 | reverse complement strand
GGCAAGTTTCCAGAATGGTATTCTTACCCTGTTTGTTCCAAAGGAAGATAAGACAAAGACAGAAGAAAAGAAATATATTACCATTGCGTAATCCTTTATAAATATCCCCTGATTTTTGAGCCGTCGCAGGTATTTGCCTGCGGCGGCTTTTTTGCGTCACAATTCTTTTTTCCGAAGAAACAAAACTTTATATATACAGGTATAGAGGCAAGTGGCAATGATTGATGTTGCTTAATGATGAAAAAGGCAATATAATAAATGGATTGAGATGAAATGACACAGAAAAAAGAGAGAATTTTATGTTTACAAACGATACGGTTTTTTATAAAAAACTCTGGAGTCTTATGCTTCCGATGATGCTGCAGAACCTGATGCTGGCACTGGTTGCCGTGGCAGATGCGTTTATGCTCGGAGGGCTGGACCAGAATTATATGTCGGCAGTTTCGCTTGCCACCCAGATCCAGTTTATCCAGAATATGCTTCTTTCTGCTGCAACCGGAGGACTGGCGATTCTCGGCGCACAGTACTGGGGCAGGGGAAATATTAAGACACTGGATGATATTTTCTGTATGGCACTGCGGATGTGCGGCCTGGTGTCCATTCTGTTTTTTGTGGCATGTGTCTGGTTTCCACAGTACCTGATGCTGTTTTTTACGGATGAACCGGTATTGATCGGTTATGGCGTGCAGTATCTGCGGATTGCCGGATTTTCTTATCTGCTTACAGGAATTTCCCAATGCTATCTGGTGGTTATGAAAATCAGCGAGCACGCATTGACAACGGCACTGATCAGCTCTGCTACGGTAGGCATCAATATTGCATTGAATGCCATTTTGATCTACGGAAAACTGGGCATTATTTCGATGGGTGTCCGGGGTGCAGCGACCGCGACATTAAGCGCAAGAGTGATAGAGCTGGTCTGTTGCGTCCTGATTTCCAGCCGTCCGGGCTATATTCGTCCGTATCTGACCCGGTTGTTTCAACGAAACCGGGAACTGGCACGGGATTTTCGGAAATGTGCAATGCCGATTCTCGGTGCGTCCCTGTTCTGGGGAGTCGGATTTACTTCGTATTCTTCTTTTATGGGACATCTGGGGGTGGATGCGGCAGCAGCCAATTCTGTGGCGGCGGTTGTTCGTGACATTATCTGCTGCCTGAGTGCCGGAATTTCCGGTGCGGCGGGAATTATGGTCGGAAACGAGCTTGGTGCCGGCAATCTGGAACGGGGAAAATTATACGGTACACGGATGATGAAGATTTCCTTTGTGTGTGGATTTGTCATGACGATTCTCATGGGGATTTCAGCGCCGTTTATTTTGCATTTTGTCAAACTGACACCGCAGGCTGCCGTATATTTAAAGGGCATGTTTGTTGTGCTCTGCGTTTATATGATTGGCCGCTCGGTCAATGAAATTACCATCAATGGAGTGTTTGGCTCCGGCGGTGATACAATGTTTGATGTGTACAGCCTTGCCGTGACGATGTGGGGGATTGCGATTCCGCTTGCTGCGCTTGGAACCTACAGATTTCATTGGCCGGTGATTGTCGTATATGCGTGTACCTGCATTGATGAGATCGGAAAAATTCCGTGGACGCTCTATCATTTTCGGAAATATAAGTGGGTGAAAGATCTGACACATACAGGGATGGATAAGAAAGAACAGAAATAGTAAAATGTTGACAGGCATACTTATCAAGGCTAAACTTTATATAAAGAGATTTTGAGGGGATTGAAATGAATGATTATGCAATTTTAAAAAGCGATGGCGAATATACAATATTTGAATTTCAAAATAATGTAATTCGTTTTGCGACATCTTCACGTTTGGAAAAATATACAAAAGTTATTGAATGGGATCATGGCTATCTTGTAGTTATAGCAAAGTATAAAAATTTAAATGAGATAGAGGAATACATTGATCTCGTACCAATACTTGAAAAATTATATTATGATGTAGAAGAATTTTTAAGACCAATTAAGGGGGTAAAGATTGATTATGCAGCTTAATATTAAGGATATTGCCGATAAAGCAGATATGATAATTAATGGCTATGCATTTACAAAAGAGGGAGAATATATTCGTGTTTTGAATCTTAATTGTTTGAACCATGCTGCAGTTATATATAAAGATAAAGTAGTCGAAACCAATATGGATGACATCGAAAAACAGATTGTTATAGATTATTACGAACACAATAAGCAGTTTATGGAGGGATAAAATGCCAAAGTATTATGAATTTAAAGTATGTGGATACTATTTATATTATACTGCAAGTTGTGTGATTGAGGCAATGCATGTACATGCAAGTGACAGAAAACTGACGGAATCAGGATCTGCTAAGTTTTTTGTGATGAGTAACGGTGAGACAACGGTGGAGAAACAGGGCCAGTTAAATGATCGTGAAGTTAGAAAAATAAGAGAATTTATAAAACAGCATTATAAAGAAATGTATTTAAAATGGCAGGAGCTGGCCGATACAGGATATTATGGTGAATAAGAAATGTTGGAAGATAAAAGGAAAAAAGCAAGGATTAAGCAACACATCGTTCCTGTCGAAAACGAAAACAGTTTTACGACAGGTAACGACGACACATAAAAAAGATTTATAAAAAATCAGCTGGTCGTATCCCTGCGGATCAGCACAGGTGTAATCTGTTTATGGACCGGTTCCGAAAGAGGAACCGGTCTTCTTTTTTTGCGTTCTTCCATCTGCTGCACCAGAAGTTCCATTGCGGTTTTGGCAATCAGGTCGATCTGCTGTCCGACCGTTGTGATAGGCAGGATTGCCTCGTTTGCAATCGGGGAATTGTCAAATCCGATCAGTTCATAGCTGTCAGGAAAGCACCCGTATTTCTGGAAAATCAGATTTAAAAACATATTTGCATAGGTGTCATTGGCAAGGAAAATACCTTTCTTTTTGTCCGGGTATTTCTTGTCGATTTCGGAGAAAATGCGTTTCATCTGCGCAAAAATATCCTGATAAGAATCCCCTGTTACGTTCAGATTCAGTTCATAGGGAACATTATAGTCCCGACAGGTATCTTCAAAGGCACGGATACGGTCATAGGCAGGGATGGACTTTGGGACATCTACATTAATGTGAATCAGTACATCGCATTTGTCCCGGATCAGAAGCGTTGTCGCCTGGAGCGCACCCATATAGTTATCCGTGGTTACGCCGCAGATATGTTCGGCTTCACGCTCAATGGCAATCACCGGGATCTGGTAAGAAGCCAGTTTTTCGGAAGGAAGTGTGTGACTTAACACAATCAGTCCTTCAATCTGGTATGCCATCAGTTCGTCAATGTACTGTTCCTCCTCGGAAGGGCCGTTATCACTGACAAATACAAGAAATTTATAATGATAATCGCGGTAGCTGGAAAGAATCTGTGTAAGCATTTCAGAATAATAGTGCAGATAAAGGTTCGGAACAATGATTCCGATGAATTCACTTTTCCCGTTGGCAAGCACTTTCGCAAGTTTGTTCTTTTTGTAGCCCAACGCGTCAAGTGCCTGTGAAATTTTTTCCTGATTTTCAAGCGTCAGGGAATCCGGATGGTTGAAATATCTGGAAATGGTTGTCTTTGAAAAATTGGTGTATTCTGCAATGTCTGCAAATGTTACCTGTTTCTTTCCCATCTGAAGGTAGTCTCCTTTATGTGTTCTATACCCTAGTATAACAAGTGGAAAGAAAAATAGCAAATAAAAAATAACTGGTTACGTAATCGGTTACTTTAATAAATAAAAGTGTTGACACACGGAAAACTTTGTAGTACTATCAAAACATAAAGTAACCGGTTACTTTACCGGTTATGCAAGAGCAGAATGAGTAATACGATGAAAAGGGAGGAACAATCGCATGAAAAAACTGGCAAAACAAGTCGGCTCTGCGAAAAAACAAACCATGGGGAGTAAGCTGTCCTATGTAAAGAAAAACTGGCAGCTGTATGTTTTTTTCCTGATGCCGGCCCTGTTACTTACAATCATTTTCAAGTATCTTCCGATGGGAGGACTCCTGATTGCATTTGAAGATTACAATGTCATCAAAGGTGTTTTGGGAAGCCCGTGGGTAGGACTGGAATACTTCCGGAGATTTTTATCTTCACCGGATTTTATGAACTATCTGTTAAACACATTAAAACTGAGTGTTTATGGATTGCTGTGGAGTTTCCCGGTACCAATTATCCTGGCACTTTTGCTGAACCGTATCCGCAAGGCGGGGATTAAGAAAAAAATTCAGCTGCTGATTTACGCACCGAATTTTATTTCCGTCATCGTGCTCTGTGGTATGGTGCGTATGTTTTTATCTCCGGTAGGACCGTTAAACCGTCTGCTGGGAACGAACACAAACTGGATGACCATGCCGTCAGCATTCCGTACCATTTATATCGCAAGCGGAATCTGGCAGGGAGCAGGCTGGGCATCCATCATGTATACTGCGGCATTATCCAATGCAAGTAAGGAACTGGAAGAGGCAGCCATTGTGGACGGTGCAAATCTTTTGCAGCAGATCTGGTATGTGGAACTTCCGGCAATTAAAGATATTATCGTGATCCAGTTTATTTTACAGGCCGGAAACATTATGAGCATCGGTTTTGAGAAGGCCTATGCATTACAGACAGATATGAACTTACCGGCTTCCGAAATTTTATCAACCTATGTATACCGGATTGGTCTTTTGAATGGCGATTACGGTTATTCTACGGCAGTGGGACTGTTTAATTCGGTGATCAATGTTATTTTACTTATTTTTGTGAACTGGGTGGTAAAGAAATTAAACGATGGAGAAGGATTATAGGAGGAACGTGAAATGGAAACAGTTAGAAAAATGAAATATTCACGGACAGACCGGCTGGTGCTTGGAATCGGGTATGCCATTCTTGGTTTGTTTGTTGTTTCAATTGTTGTTCCGCTGGTTTATGTGGTTCTGGCATCTTTTATGGACCCGACGGTATTAAACAATCAGGGATTAAGTTTTCATATCAAAGACTGGACACTGGATGCATACCGGCGTGTGCTGGAAAACGGAATGATCTGGCGCGGATTTTTAAATTCGTTTTTGTATTCACTTGCATTTGCAGCGATTTCGGTGTTTGTTACACTGTTAGCAGCGTATCCGATGTCGAAAAAAGAATTTGTCGGAAGAAAATTTTTTAACGTGATTTTTCTGATCACCATGTTCTTTGGCGGTGGAATGATCCCGACCTTTATTCTGATCAATCAGCTTCATATGGTAAATACCGTGTGGGCAATTCTCATTCCGGGAGCGTTTAATGTCTGGAATATGATTCTGGCAAGAACGTACTATCAGTCCATTCCGAAAGAACTGCGGGAAGCATCCGCGATTGACGGGGCAAATGAGATCCAGCATTTCTTCCAGATTATGATGCCGGTGTGCAAACCGATCATCGCGGTGCTGGCGCTGTGGTCGTTTGTCGGTATGTGGAACAGTTATTTTGATGCGATGATTTACTTAAATGATGCGAACTTACAGCCGTTACAGCTGGTTCTGCGTTCCATTCTGGTACAGAATACACCGCAGCCGGGCATGATTGCGGATATTCAGAGTACCGCAGAGATGGCAAAAGTTGCCGAGCAGTTAAAATACGCAACAATTGTAGTATCAAGTTTACCATTGCTTGTCATGTATCCATTTTTCCAGAAATACTTTGACAAAGGTGTTATGGTTGGATCGGTAAAGGGTTAAGCAGAAAGGACGGGTACAGATATGTGGAAAAGTAGAATTAAAAAATGCCTGGCGCTGGGACTTGCATTTGCTATGCTGACCGGTGTGGCAGGATGTGGAAAAGAGCAGCATCTGGAGGCAGAGATCAATCCGGATACACCGGTTTCAGAAGTGCAGTTTCCACTGAAAGAACAGGCGGAATTATCATTTATCACAAGCGCTCCGGCAACCTCCACGCAGAATCCGAACGAGCGTATTATTTTTAAGAGACTCGAAAAACAGACGAATGTACATATTGACTGGACCTGTTTTGTGGCAGACCAGTTTTCCGATAAAAAGAATCTGGCACTGGCACAGTTTGGAAATCTTCCGGATGGTTTGTTTAATGCAGGAATGAGCGATTATGATCTGCTGCGTTATGCAAAGCAGGGAATCATTATTCCGCTGGAAAATCTGATTGACAAATATATGCCAAACCTTCAGGCGGTCTTTGAAAAATACCCGGAATACCGGACGATGTGTACCGCACCGGACGGACATATTTATTCGTTTCCGTGGATTGAGCAGCTTGGCGCAGGAAAGGAAGCCATTCAGGCAATCGGGGATATTCCTTATATCAATAAAAAGTGGCTGGATTATCTGGGACTGGATATTCCAACGACAACCGATGAACTGGAACAGGTGCTGATTGCGTTCCGGGATCATGCGGATGATCTGAGAAAACAGTTTGATATCGAGGGAGATGTGATTCCGATGTCATTTATCATCAACAATGGCGATCAGGACCCGGCGATTCTCATCAACGGATTTGGCGAAGGATATGGGGATACCGGAGATCATTTTGCCGTAAAAGATGACGGAACCGTGATTTATACGACCGTGCAGGAAGGGTATAAAGAAGGCATCAAATGGCTGCATAAGCTGGTAACAGAGGATCTTGTAGATCCGGAGGCATTTACGCAGGAGTGGTCAACCTATGTGGCAAAAGGAAAAAATCACCGTTACGGTCTCTGCTTTACCTGGGATATTGCAAATATTGACAACAATACCGATTATGTGATGCTTCCGGCACTGACCGGCCCGGAGGGAGTCAGAAATATCACAAGACAGAATAATAGTGAAACAAGTGGTTTTGATAGAGGTCGCTGCGTGCTTACTTCCAGCTGCCGGAACACGGCACTGGCAGCCGCATGGATTGATCAGATGTATGCACCGCTTCAGTCCCCGCAGAACAACTGGGGCAGTTACGGGGAAAAAGACTCGTTTAATATTTTTGAACTGTCCACAAATAAAGATGGCGGCAAAATGTTAAAGCATCTGGATCTGGGCGACCAGTCACCGGTAGAGGTACGTGAGGCGCAGTCCGTCAACGGTCCGCTTGCAGTTCTCAATGAATATTATGATGTGTATGTCACACAGCCGGCGGATGCCAAATGGCGTCTGGACAATATGCATAAAACATATCTGAAGGATATGAAAAGCAAATATGTATATCCGAACGTGTTTATGAGTATTGACGATACCAATAAAGTATCCCAGTATGATACCGATATTAAAAAATATGCGGAACAGAAAAAAGCGGACTGGATTTTAAACGGTGGAATCGACAAAGAGTGGGATTCCTATTTAAAGAAAATGGAGAAATACGGGCTTTCCGATTATCTGGCAATCAAACAGAAATATTTCGACCAGTATCAGGAATCATTGAAAGAAGAGAAATAAACAGGAGAATTTGTATGAGTGAGATGTTAGAAAAAGCAAGAGCATATGAAGCAGAAAAAGTTGCACAGACGGATAAAAATACCAGACCGCTGTTTCATATTTCGGCACCTGCCGGATGGATCAATGATCCGAACGGATTTTCCGTTTACAATGGAAAAATCCATCTGTTTTACCAGTATTATCCGTATGCAAGAGAGTGGGGTCCGATGCACTGGGGCCACAGTGTGACAACGGATATGATCCGCTGGGAACAGCTTCCGGCAGCGCTTGCACCGGATCAGGACTATGACCGGATCGGGTGTTTTTCTGGAAGCGCCATAGAAGCGGATAACAAACATGTGCTGGTCTATACCGGTGTCACAAAGGTTACATTGTCGGACGGTACGGAAGAGGAACGGCAGAATCAGTGCATCGCATTCGGGGATGGCAGGGATTATGTAAAGTATGAAAACAACCCGGTTGTGACCGGGGAGATGCTGCCGGAAAACTGCAGCCGGATTGATTTCCGTGACCCGAAAATCTGGAAGGAAGAGGACACGTATTATCTGATTGTCGGAAGCAAAGACCAGCGGCAGATCGGACAGGTTGTGCTTTGTTCCAGCAAAAATCTAAAAGAATGGAAATTTGAAACTGTTCTTGCAGCAAACAGCACTGGAAAAGTCGGAACGATGTGGGAATGTCCGGACTTTTTCCCGCTGGGAGATAAGCACGTACTGATCTGTTCCCCGCAGAATATGAAAGCGGAAAAATATGAATTCCACAACGGACACAATTCGGTCTATTTTCTGGGAGATTACGATACAGACAGGCATACCTTTGAAAAAGAGGAACCGCGTGCATTGGATTATGGAATGGATTTTTATGCACCGCAGACCACCTGCCTTCCGGACGGACGGCGCGTGATGATCGCATGGATGAAGTCATGGGATGCCTGTGTGGTGCCGGATACACAGGACTGGCAGGGCATGATGACCCTTCCGCGGGAACTGGAAGTAAAAGACGGACAGATCTGGCAGCAGCCGGTGCGGGAGCTTGCGCAGTATCATAAGAATCCGTGTCATTATGAGCATGCAGAGATTGATGGTGAGACAGCGCTTTCCAGCATTTGTGGACGGACAATTGACCTGACGGTTGCAATGAAAGATCAGGATTTTAACGTTTTTTCCATGCAGCTTGCCGCAGATGAGGAATATGAGACAGGTTTTACTTATCATAAGGGAACAGGAATATTGGAGATTGACCGCACATACTGTGGTGTGACAAAAGATGTGGTCTGCGTGCGCAAGATTAAAATTGCAGATCCAAAAGGCCTGAAAAAAATGCGGTTTATTCTGGACCGTCAGTCCATTGAACTTTTTATCAATGACGGGCAGCAGGTGGCAACAACGGCGATCTGTACACCTTTGGAGGCGGAGGGTATCCGGTTTTTCAGTGATAAAAAGGTGCATATCGCGGTCGAAAAGTATGATATTGTATTATAAAAAATAACAGGAGGAAGAGAACATGGACGTAGTGGCTTTGGGGGAACTGCTCATTGATTTTACCGAAAACGGAGTCAGCGGGCAGGGCAATCCGCTGTTTGAGGCAAATCCGGGAGGCGCACCGTGCAATGTGCTGGCAATGCTGTCGCGTTTGGGACACAGGACGGCTTTTATCGGAAAAGTGGGAAACGATTTTTTCGGAAAGCAGCTGGAAGATGCGATCACGGAAGTCGGTATTGATGCAACCGGACTTTTAAAGGATGACAAGGTGCACACGACGCTGGCGCTGGTACATACGTATCCGGATGGAGACAGGGATTTTTCCTTTTACCGCAATCCGGGTGCGGATATGATGCTGACGGAAGAAGAACTGCCTGAGAAAATAATCCGCGGAGCAAAACTCTTTCATTTTGGAACCCTGTCCATGACGCATCCGGGTGTCCGCGCAGCAACGCAAAAAGCGATTGCGATCGCAAAAGAAGCTGGAGCGCTCATTTCCTTTGATCCGAATATCCGCAAACCGCTCTGGGACTCCATGGAGGAAGCAAAGGAACAGGTGTTATATGGTCTGGGACAGTGTGATATTTTAAAGATATCGGATAATGAGATTCAGTGGCTGACGGGTGAAGAAGACTATACGGATGGAGTCCGCTGGATTCGGGAGCGCTATCCGGTTCCACTCATACTGGTTTCCATGGGAAAAGAGGGAAGTCGGGCATATTATAAAGATCAGATTGTGGAGGCAGAGCCGTTTCTTCAGCCGGATACGATTGAAACGACCGGCGCGGGAGATACGTTCTGCGCATGTGTCCTGCACTATGTGTTGGAGCATGGGCTGGAGAAACTGGAAGAGAAAGATTTGAAAGAGATGCTTCGTTTTGCCAATGCGGCAGCTTCTTTGATTACGACGCGCAAAGGCGCGCTCCGTGTGATGCCGGAGAGGGAAGAAATTGATTGGATACTTGACAAATAAAAATTCCATGCTAAAATGAAAACAATTTCCAAATTGGAAGGAGTAGTTCATATGGAACGTAAGGGAACATACAAGACAAAACAAATGACCGAACTACTTGCCTATTTGAAATCCAGACAGGGGAGCCATGTGACGGTAAACGACATTTGTTCATATTTTACCAGGCAGGGCATTCCCGTAGGAACTACGACCATCTACCGGCGGTTGGAACGCATGGTGGAACAGGGCGAGGTTGCCAAGTATGTTGTGGACGGAACCAGCAGTGCCTGTTTTGAGTATGTTGGTACAAAGGAGCAGACGGCAGCTGCCTGCTATCACTGCAAATGTGAAAAATGTGGAAAACTGATTCATCTGCAGTGTCATGAGGTGGAAGAACTCCGGCAGCATATGATGGAACATCATGGATTTGAAATGAATTCCAGACGCACGGTATTTTACGGAATCTGCAGTGCGTGCAGGGAAAAGGAACGCTGATTTTGGCAGAAGGGAGAAAGACGATGACAACGACGAAAAAAAGAACCATCGCACTGGCGATCTGTCTGTTATTTTTCGGGATTACCGTTTTCTCCCTTTTTTATATTGCAAAAGAAGCGGATCATGAATGTACGGGAGAGGATTGTCCGGTCTGTGCCTGTATCCATCAGGCACAGCAGACGCTGAAAAACATCGGAACAGGTATTGCGATTGCGGTCGCCGCGGTTCCGGTGTTGTTTGTCGTGCGATGTCTGTCAATCCCGGCACTGATATTGCCGTATACCTGTCTGGTTCAGCAAAAGGTAAGATTAGACTGTTGAATAAATCATCCATAGAAAGAAAAAGCGGAACACTGGTAAGTGTTGCGTGTTATTTTAGTATCATTTTTTATTTTATATGGAGGATTTATTCATGAAAAAATACATATCTGTTTTATTGGCACTTGTAATGACAGTGCTTTGTTTTACTGCCTGTGGCAGCAAGTCTGCGGAAAAATCAACCGCCGAAAAATCACAGAAAACAACAACGGAAGCTTCTTCCGGTGAAAAATTAAAAATTGTAACAACCATTTTCCCGGAGTATGACTGGGTAAAACAGATTCTTGGGGAAGAAAGCAGCAATGCAGAACTGACCATGCTTTTGGATGACGGTGTGGATCTGCACAGTTATCAGCCAACCGCGGAAGATATTACAAAAATTTCCGATTGTGACCTCTTTATTTATGTGGGAGGGGAATCGGATGCATGGGTAGATGATGCGCTCAAGGAAGCGGTAAATAAAAATATGAAGGTCATTAATCTGCTGGATGTGCTTGGAAACACTGTAAAAGAGGAAGAAGTTGTGGAAGGCATGGAAGCGGAAGAAGAGGAAGAAGAGAGTGAAGGCGCAGAAGAAGAGCCGGAATATGATGAGCATGTATGGCTTTCTTTAAAGAATGCGCAGGTGCTCTGCAAGGAGATCGGAAAAGATCTGGAAGAACTTGACAAGGCACATGCAGATGTTTATCAGAAAAATACAGATGCATATGTAGAAGCACTGGCAGCCCTGGATAAAAAATATCAGGAGACGGTTGATGCAGCGAACCAGAAGACACTGCTGTTCGGAGACCGCTTTCCGTTCCGATATATGGTTGATGATTATGGACTTACCTATTATGCGGCATTTGTAGGATGTTCCGCAGAAACGGAGGCAAGTTTTAAAACAATTTCTTTCCTGGCAAAAAAAGTAGATGAACTGGGACTGCACCATGTTATGACCATTGAAAAATCAGATCAGAAAATTGCAAAGACGATCATTCAGAATACAAAAGAAAAAAATCAGCAGATTCTGACACTGGATTCCATGCAGTCGACAACATCCCAGGATGTTGAAAACGGAACTACCTATCTGTCTGTTATGGCAGACAATCTGAATGTGCTCAAAGAAGCATTGCAGTAGGAGGAAACTATGGCGCTCATTACCTGTAAGGAGTTATCCATCGGATATGATGGAAAAGCGATTTTACAGAACATTAATTTTTCCGTGGCACCGGGGGATTATCTGTGTATCGTAGGAGAAAACGGTTCGGGAAAATCAACGCT
>DLQV01000107.1:9678-15936 GCA_002474415.1 Lachnospiraceae bacterium UBA7598 | reverse complement strand
CGCATCTCCATACTGCGAACCAATATCCTTCATCGCCTGCAGAGTTTCTTCCCTTGACATCTTGTCCATAACCTTGTTGCCATGTTCATCCGTAGTGTTAAATTCATACTTTACAAGGGTATCTTTCTTATATGTACCGTTCCCATATGAAGGAATATTCGTTGCTCCTCTGTAAAACTGACCGTAATCAATATTCATAATACACCTCTCACATTTCGTTTTATGTTCAGTAATTAATGATAACTATTTTATATATCGAACCACTTGCGTAATATTTCTATACTTCTTTATCTATCTTGCTCGATGTCAAAGAAGAATCCGTCTTAGAGTACGTACCATTATTTGTATAGGTTGCACTCGCCCGGTTTGCAGCATTCGATATACCAGTTGCTTTCTGCGATATTTTGCTTACAAAAGAATTATATCCTGTAAAGACCGTTTTCAGCGAACTGATATCTGCCTGCTTTAAAGCATCCTCATCTAATTCCAACTTGTTTCCTTTTCCTATGGTAATACCTATTTTGACAAGCATATTACTGTTTTTGTCTGTCATTCCAGTCATCCATGAAGCATTTCGCAATACATTCTTTGTATTCGATTCTCCTGCTTCCTTAACTACATCATTATAATCTTCAACAAAAGATTTTACTGCCTTGGTGATTTTATCCCAGTCATAATCCTCTACCTCAATCTCTTCCCCCGTTTTTTCATCTTTCTTTTTTATTTTCTTTTTTTCCAAAAGAGAAGAGTCATTCAAAGCATCTGCTGATTTTTTCAGAGAATCTGCACTTGTTTTCATCAAGGTAAGTTTTTGTGAAGTATCACCTTTTCCCGATAATTTTTCAGCATCCTGTTTTGCATAATATGCTTTCATAAGTTTTCCATAGCTTCCATTTTTGATTGCAGCATAATCAGAAAGCATATTTGTATTGCCTATTGATGAACTATCTGACGTTCCACGAAACAAAGCTGAAAAATCTACATTGCTGTTATATTTACTTGTATAATCACTAAAACTTTTGATTTCTGACATAACACCAGCCTCCTTTCTGAACTATAAACGTATATCTATCGGTGTATATACTACCGACTGTCCACTTTCTGATGCTGGATTTGTTATTGTTTCTGCTGTTTCTGTTTTGATATCTGCATTATCTGATGCATCTGTTGTCGTATCTGCATTTTCCTGTGTATTCTCTGCTTTCTGAGGTTGATCCTTCTTTGTTTCTGCTGCATCTGTACTGTTGTCTGCCTTTACTGCTTCTTCCATAGATTTATTTGCATCTGAAAGTGAAGACATCTGTGCTGCTGTTGCAGACTGCGCTTTTGCCTGCAAATCTGCCAGTTCTTCTTCTTTCTTTTCGGTATTGCCTTTTCCAGCATCCTGCTTGATTTCAGACGCAAGCACACCGGCTCTTCCTTCCATCTGTGTTGCCATACTACCCTGCACTTTTGCCTGCTTCATAGATGAATCTGCGGAAATCATTGCCCGCATACCTGCCTGTGACAAGCCTGTTCCTTTCTTTGCAGATGTATTTTTTGTACCAGCCACCATATCATCCATAGATGGTTTTTTGCTCTGCTGTTCCTTTCTCTGTTCCATCTGGTGCTGTCTTAACTGTTGATTGAGATTTGTAATTTCCTGTTGTATCTCCTGACGTTTCTTCATCTTATCCTCTAATGACAGTTCTTCATTTGATGATAAGTCCTGCAATTTCTGCTGTGCATTTGCAATCTGATTCTGAATATTTTTACTCACAGAATCATTCGCCTGTGCCATTCCCATTGCTCCTGTCTGCGTATTCGTTCCGTTAAATCCATTAATTTTCATCATTTCGTTGTCCTCCTTGAGCTAATACTCTGAAATCCGTTTCCTGAAAATCTGTATAACATGATTTCTCTTTATTTTTTCTTTCGGCATATCTTTCTTCACAATAAACTGCGATGTTGTGAACCGCCCTTTTTTCGTTGTGAAGCAGTCTGAAAATACATAGTGCCAATTTATTTCTTTATTCTACCTGCATCATAATGCTAAGGATTACTTCCTCATTTCCCTGCTCCAAAGAGATATCTCCCATATACATTCTGGCAACTCGGCGAATGTTATTCAAACCCATTCCATGTTCCCTCCCAGATTTGGTTGTTTCTGGCAAATCGCTATCACCAAAATTAAGCTGACCCACAAAACTGTTTTTTATGGTTATCATAAAGATACTGTTTTTCCGAAAAGAAGAAATGCTGATATACGGATCATCTCCACTTACATTTTCCATGCAGTTATTCAAGGCATTATTCATGATCACACTCAAATCAAATGCATTTAACTTCGTATTCTGCGGATAATGAAAATCCGACAGAAACCGAATCTGCCTTTCTTTTGCTTCTCTTTGCTTTTCCATCAAAATGACATCAATTACCGGACTTCCTGTCTTTATTTCCGGAGATACCTCGTCCCATTCATTTTTCAGATGTTCCAAGTATTCTGTAGCATCATCCATATTATTATGTGCCACCAGATGTTCCAATGTCTGCATGTGATTTCCCATATCATGGCGCATGGAGCGGATGTCCCGATACAACTTTTCGACTTCCTCGATATGCTTTTTCATGTCACTGATCTGATTTAATACCAGCTCTTGTCCCCGCTGTTCTTCCTGCATCTCTTTCCAGTTTTGAAACATTACAATCACAACAAGAATAGCAACTATGGAAATCAGATAGTGTAAAAAGCTTAAAGCTCCATAAAATCCATAGGTATCAATCAAGTTCTTTCCCGTATCTCTTTCGTATATCATGAGATAATATTGTAAAATGCCATACCCCGTGACGCCTACAAACGAAGGTATAATAAGCATTACCATCTCTTTGACACTCATTTCATCTTTTTTGTATATATACGCTTTATTAATCAGTCCGATTGCAACCGCAATAAATACAATACAAAGTACAATATCCAAAACTCTAGTTCCAACATATAGTCCATATTGCAACCACACTTTTTCTGCACCCATATTCCGAAATACAAGTGCTTTTGTAACAAGATCATCCAGTCTGGCTGCCATTGCAACCGTTAACCATCGGATAGAAAAGAACGTAATTGCAAGAAATATTTTCTGATATATATTTCTTCTGTCCTCTGCATACATCACAAGAAACGCTGCTAGTACTCCAATCAGATATGCGGAAAAATTATCAATCTGTGGCGGAATTATATATAAGACAAGCATAATCGTAATATAAACAATACTGACTGCCACAGCCCCTTTTTTCTTTTTTATATAGGGACAAACAAATTTTCCAAAATAGATTCCTGTAATCATAAGGAGTGCAATAACAGAAATTTTCGATGTAACCATCCAGCATTTTTCTACCAAACTCATCCGATTTCGTTTCCTTTCCTCTGGTTATATTTCAAATATTGTTTTACAAACTCAGGATAATTCTGTTTTGCAATCAATGCAGTTCCATTTTCCATTGTTACACAATTTGCATCATATTTCTGAACATATTTGAAATGTACGAGGTAGGCTCTGTGTGTACGAAAAAAATCTGCTCCCGCAATTTCACTCAGTTCCTGCAATTTTCCATAATATTCAATATTCGTATCCCGTGTATGGATAATGACTTTTCGATTATATACCTCAGCATACACAATATCTTTCAAGAATACTTTTATATGACTTCCTGCGGACTGTACCATCATGTATTTTTCATCCGATTGCTTTTCAGAATATTCTTCAATGCTTCTGACTGCACGTTTCACAACTTCCTCAAATTTTTCATCTGAAAATGGTTTCACCAGATAATGAAATGCTGCAACATCAAATGCCTGAAAAACATACTCCTCCACAGCAGTTACAAATATCAATACCATTCTTTCATTTTTCTGACGCAGAATCCTTGCCGTTTCCATTCCATCCATTCCTGGCATCTGAATATCTAAAAATAGAATATCCGGCTCACAACCACTTGCAATCAATTCATCACCAGATAAATATTTTTCTATTACTGCATCCGGTAATAATTTCTTTATTTTTTCTTCTAATATCAATCCTATAGATTTTTCATCATCGCAGATTGCTATTTGCATCTTGTCACTTCCTTACTTGCATACAATTATATTGATTATATCGTAAAAGTTCTTTTCATAGCTAGCCGCCATGTTGTGAACCGACCTTTTTTTGTTGTGAAATCGCATATCACATATGTCGCTTTGATTGAAAAAGCTATAGATCCACTTCATTCCAATTAAAACAAGCACCAACAGAAAGAATTCTCTTTGTTTCCTTTCCGTTGATGCTATTTCCAAAAGCACTCTCATATGAAGTAAACTGTGTAACGCTTTTTACCTGTGACTTATAATTTCCTCTAACGTCATAAACAATGCATCTATCGTCATAGGCTTTGCGATGTAACCATCCATTCCGGAATCTAATGCTCTTTTCCTGTCTTCTTCAAAAGCATTTGCTGTCATTGCTATAATCGGTGTTGATGCCCTACCGCTGTCCAGTTTTCGAATTGCCCTGGTGGTCTGGTAGCCATCCATATTTGGCATCTGCACATCCATTAGTATGACATCATAATACCCCTGAGGCTTTTCTTTGAGCATTTTCAAGCATATCGCACCGTCTTCTGCATGTTCTGCTTTAAATCCATTCTCCTGCAAAATCGTCATTGTAATTTCTGCATTGAGTTCATTATCCTCTGCAAGCAGAATCCGTTTCCCTTTCAATGCCTGCAGGCGATCTGCTTTCTGCTGTTTTTGTTCTTCCTGGAATTGTTCGGCAGTGGCTAGCCGGAACGGTAATACAAGTGTAAATTTCGTTCCCTTTCCCACTTTACTTTCTACTGCAATGGATCCACCCATCAGATCTACCAGTGCTTTTACAATCGGCAGACCCAGGCCCGTTCCCACAACCTTACTTTCCGTAGTGGTATGTTCTCTGGTAAATTCCTCAAAAATATGTGGCAGATACTCTTCGCTCATTCCGATTCCGGTATCCTCCACAATAAACCGATAAGAAGCATATCCTTCTTTTTCGTTTTCTTCCTCCGTAAACGTTACGGAGATTTTCCCCTTTCTCGGTGTGTATTTCACAGAGTTACTGATAATATTGATTAAAATTTCACGCACTTTTGTCTTATCACAAATAACGTAAAAATGTTCGATATTCATCTTGCAGCTGTAAGTTAATTCTTTTTCCTTTACTGCCGGTTCAAATACAGCGGAAAACGTTTCACATAATGTTTTTAAATTACCGATTTCTTCTTTTAAAGTGGCTTCCCCACTTTCAATGCGTGCCATCTCAAGCACATAATTGATCAGGGATAATAACAGAGAACTGGAAGATTTAATTTTTTCAATATAATCTCTGACCTTTTCCGGATCATCGGTATGTTTTTCCAAAAGCTCCGAAAAACCAATAATTGCATTCATCGGTGTACGAATATCATGGCTCATGTTAAACAAAAAGCGGGTTTTTGCATCATTTGCCTCCCTGGCAGCCTTGGCCGATTTTTCCATCTCCCGCGCATGAATCTGATCCCTATACTGCCGCATCAAAAACTGCCAGATTCCCACGGCCATCATAAAAGCTACCGCAAACGCAATCAAAATTCCAAACAGTTTTTGTGGCAGAGCAATCCACCCGTCACTCGGTATAATTTCAAAATACCACACTTCATTCGGAACGGAGCAGGCTACCTCAAGTGTATTTTCCAATGATCCTCTCTCACTCTGCGCAATAACAACCTTTTTCCCAGATGCTGGATCCTTCTTCCAGATCTGATACTGGTATCCGGCCTCTTCAAGCTTGTCGAGTTGTATCTCATCCATAAATTTCTGCCAGTTGAGCACCAGTATGGAAAATCCCCAAAACTGTTTTTTCCCATTTGTTCCTTTCGTATAAACAGGATCAAACAAAAGAGTTCCCTTTCCTCCCTGTACCAGTTCAAACGGTCCGGCAATCGTATATTGACCGCTCTGTTTTGCCAGATTTGCTTCTGCCTTTCGTTCCGGATTTTTCAACATATCCAGCCCAATCGCTTCTTCATTTCCCTCCAATGGATAAATTAGGGAAACGATTCCGTTTTTGGCCAGCTCGTGTGCCTCAATTACATGCTGTTCATCCTGCATATACTGGGATATGGAATTAAATACATCCGTATCCATATTTTCTCCATCTTCTATCATATGCTTGATTAGCTGGGATTCTGCCAGATACTTATTCAGCTGGGATTCCACACGATTGATAGTCG
>DLQV01000107.1:0-9654 GCA_002474415.1 Lachnospiraceae bacterium UBA7598 | reverse complement strand
GCCTGCAGTTTTTCTTCCTTTACCTGATCCTGATTGATGATATTTGCACAGAAGCACACAATAAAAAAAGTAATTGCAAATACCACAATTGCCTGTATTTTCGGTTTCCTTTGATCTATTCTGTTCTTCATTACTGTCTGTTCTCTATGCCACCTGGTCCACATTTGTACCACGCAGCTTAATGCCATCTGTTGTTTTCAGGCTCTGCTGATAAGGATTTGCTTCATTATAGTACTTGATCTGTGTATTTGTCACACCACCCGAAATATACGACCTTCCACACTCCGGACAAATTGCCGTATGGATACTCACCGATGCGGAAATAACTTTTCCGTTTGCCTCGGCCGCCTTACTGTATGCATTCGAAACATGCTGCCCTTCATGTGCCCGGACAGCTGCTCCTGCCGCCTGTGGCGATACATGTGCAGCACTTTTAAAAGAAACATTTGCCTCATCGGAACCGTCTACATACTTTCGGTTTTTACAGGTCTGACATTCTTTTGGCCCGGATTCTTTTCCCTGCGAATTTCCGGATGCATAAATATCATAATTTTGTGTCTGTCTTTGCGCATACGTGCCAATCATTCCGACATTCATCTAATTTATCCTCCTTCCTTTCTCCGCTCTAATAATTGATCTCATTATAACATGCCGGCACATATTCTGACTAGAAGTTTTCTCTATATTTATTTTTATTCTTAACAAAAAATACCCTCCTTACTGGTTTTATCCAGCAAAGAGGGTACCGATCAAATGGTATTGATCCTTTTTATTATTTCAAATAATTGACTGTGGTAATATCTTTGATCACACTGGTCGGAATGGAAAACGTAACAATTCCCATAGCGCCCGGTGCTACCTCGTACTTATCAAATACAATGGTAAGTTTTCCGTTTTTATTGATATAAAAATCGGCATCATCGCTGATTTTGTCAAAATTATTTCCAGGCATAACATCATCGATAAAATACATTTTATTTTCATCCGCTTTCATTTGCATACGCATCTGCTCTTTGATATTGTCGGAAATACGGTCCATATAGTTGCTTCCATTTTTGAACAGATTTTTCAGGGTAATCATCTTTCCCGTTTTCTTATCTACATGAAAAATCTTTACATAACTCTGGGAACCTCCCATGTCGATTACCGTATCTACCCGCAGACTGAACAGCTTTGTATTATTTGTAATAACCTTATAGGTCGAGGTAAGTGCTTCATTTCCATTCTCTCCCTTTTTCACAGCTGAAACATCTTTTTTATACATGTTAATATAACTGTTCTGGTACTTTGCAACTGCTGTATTTAGTTTCTTTGTTACATTTGGCATAACTTTTCCATTGGTTCCAATTACTTTTACCTTTGGAATCTTTACATTTGCCTGCATATTTTTTTCTTTTTGCTTATCGACATAATGTTTTGCCACCGAAACCTGATATGCTGGCTGCGTGGTCTTTGCCTGTGTCACGACAGCTCCCGCATTTACAGTCACTAACATAGCAGCCGCCGCCATAACCGCACCTGTAATTTTTAACATTTTACTGAATCTACGCATAATAATTACCTCCATTTTCTTATGTTTTTTCCTTTCTGTCTATTAGACGTCAGAGGAACTCAAAAAAGTTTCATTTCAAAACAAAAAACCACCGCGTCCAAATGGACACAGTGGTTTTTTCAACTATTTTTTCAAATTATTAATAATCCTCATCACCATCGTCTACGACATTGACTATAAAGTTCTTCTTAACTCCACCTGCTTCAACAGTAATGATTGCTTTACCTGCTTTATGGAAAACAAGATTCAAATACATTCCATCCTCATGACGGTTTTCCGGCCACTCATACAATGGATCCGACAATGTAATTGAACCGCTTCCAGATGGTCCAAAACTTACCTCATCCTGATCTGCAGTGGCAGAAACAACCTTGTTGTTTGAACTTGTCACTTTATAATCTCCATAATAAACAGATGGAACCTGCTTCATAAACAGCGAAATTCCACCGGTTTCACCATAACTATTGGCATATAAAGAAGCCTGTACGGTATTTTTTGCCTTATCATAACTATAAGACTCTTCATCGTCATTATCTGTTTTCTCGCGTTCCCATGGCAACTGCAAATCAGTAAGTTTCGATGCATCCGAAACTACAATCTTAAAACGGCCGATGACTTTGTCATACTTTTTCTCAAGATAATTCCATTCGGTTATCGTACAATAAACAGTACCTTCTTTCTGTGCTAACAGTTTTCCACTCCATTCACCCTTGCTGTTTAACTCAAACTTTACAGCCTCATTATTTTCACCAGCAGAATTATCATTTGCCCCTTTAATAATATCTTCATCACTCTGTTGGTCTTTAGAAACATTCATGCTGTATTTTCCTAGTAAATAAAGAAGAGGCTTTTCATCTTCCTGATACTCTGCATCTCCTCCCGGTATAAATTTATCCCCAAGGTATAACTGTATTGTATCTTTTCCTGTATAAGATGGCTCTTTTAATGCAACTGGAATTTTTCCGATTGCACGTGTCTTTCCCTTATAAGTTTCCTTAATAATTAAATTTGTTGTTCCACCCTTCTTAACACTTGTAACTTTTCCATCTTTTGAAATCACAAGATTTTTGCTGTCAGAGTAAAATGCATACTTAGCCTTTGGATTCCGGTACGTCACACACTCTGATGGTTTTCCCATATTAGCAGGATTCTCTTTTGAAACCCATCCCGGCTGTAACGAAATTTCCCATCCATTATCTTTACTCTGAAGCCACCCAGAAACTTTTGCCTGTTTTACGCTTATTTTAAATGTTT
This sequence comes from Lachnospiraceae bacterium UBA7598, assembly GCA_002474415.1. Lineage (GTDB taxonomy): Bacteria > Bacillota > Clostridia > Lachnospirales > Lachnospiraceae > Roseburia. The sequence goes on along the minus strand of DLQV01000107.1, from coordinate 6,848 downwards.
TGATTTTTGAAGTTTTTCCTTTATACTTCTGGCTCACTGTAATATTTGCGGTTCCAGGTTTTACTCCTGTAATAACACCTTTCTTGGAAACCGATGCTATAGATTTTTTACTACTGCTGAAGCTGTAAGAAGCTTTTGCCTTCTTATCTTCCAAGTAAATTTTTGTTGTAGCATTCACCCCAATTTCGTTATCATACACCCAGGCGGATGTCTTTGTTGCCGCTTCTGCTACCACCGTTACCTGTGGTATGATCACTGGAGCTGTCATCACGAGAGACAGTGCCAGGGCCATAGCTGATAACATTTTCCCTTTTGTTTTGTTGAACATTTTCATGTCCTCCTTTCATCCCTTGTTATAAAATAAAAATGTTTTATACAATTATGATCATATTACTGTTTTTTCGATATGTCAACAACCGTTCATGGATGCTTTCAAAAAAAATCGCGCGGTGAACGCTTTCTAAATTTTATAGAAAACGTTCACCGCGCGTATTTTACTAAACGGTCTGAGTTCCGATGTGAGTTCTCAGCTTATTCTTGATCTCATTCTCAAGCTTCTCCACAAACTCATCCAGCGGAAGAACGGTCGTATCTTTTTCTCCATGCAGACGGAAGGATACGGTTCTGTCTTCTTTCTCATTGAATCCGACAACCAGAAGATACGGCACCTTCTGCACCTGTCCTTCACGCATACGATAGCCAAGCTTCTCGGATCTGTCATCGAGTTCTACACGGACATCCTTTGCCTCTAATGCATCGCAGATTTCCTTTGCATAAGCAGTCAGTTCCTCGTTGTCTGTCTTAACCGGCATTACGCGAACCTGTACCGGAGCCAGCCATGTCGGAAGATTTCCCTTGGTCTCCTCAAGGATATATGCCATGAAACGATCGAGAGAACCAAGGATTGCTCGGTGAAGAACAACCGGTGTCTTCTTCTCGCCATCGCGGTCTACATAAGACAGGTTGAATTTTGCCGGGAGGCAGAAATCAAGCTGGCAGGTAGAAAGTGTGATCTCATTTCCAACAGCCGGCTGTACGTTTACATCAAGCTTTGGTCCGTAGAAAGCAGCCTCTCCAATTTCCTCTGTATAGTCAATCTTCAGATCATTCAATACTTTACGAAGTGCATCCTCTGCCTTGTTCCACATAGCATCATCGTCATGATACTTTTCTTTGTTTGCCGGATCACGAAGAGATAATACACAACGATAATTGGTAATTCCAAAATCCTTGTAGGTACTGAAAATCAGGTCTACAACCTTGGTAAACTCATCCTCAATCTGCTCCGGTGTTACAAACAGATGCGCATCGTTCTGACAGAAATGTCTGCCTCGCTCAATACCCTTTAACGTTCCGCTGGATTCGTAACGGAAATCATGTGCGATCTCACCGATACGGATTGGCAGATCTTTATAAGAATGTCTTCTGTTAGCGTAAATCATCATATGATGCGGGCAGTTCATCGGACGAAGAACGAAAGACTCTCCCTCCATCTCCATTGGTGGGAACATGTTTTCTTTGTAGTGATCCCAGTGACCGGATGTCTTGTACAGATTTACGGTACCAACACAAGGGGTCATAACATGCAGATAGCCAAGCTTTCTTTCCTTGTTCTTGATATAGTTCTCCAGCTCCTGCCAGATGACATATCCCTTTGGAAGGAACATTGGAAGTCCACGGCCAACCAGGTCGTCAACCATAAACAGGTTCATGTCCTTTCCGATCTTTCTGTGATCTCTTTCCTTTGCCTCCTCTAAAAGCTTCAGATGTGCCTCCAGCTCCTCAGCTGTCGGGAAACATACACCATAAATTCTCTGCAGCACTTTGTTTTTGCTGTCACCTTTCCAGTATGCACCGGAGTGACGGATCAGCTTGAAGTTTCTACAAAGTTTTACATTGTCTACGTGCGGTCCACGGCACAGATCCGTAAAATCGCCCTGATCATATACGGTAATATTTCCATCTTCAAGATCGGAGATCAGATCCAGTTTATACTCATCATTCTTGAACATTTCCATAGCCTCTGCCTTAGAAACTTCACGTCGCATGATTTTCTTTCCGGATTTTGCAATCTTTTTCATCTCTTTTTCGATCTTTTCGATATCCTCATCACGGATTACATCTTCTCCAAGATCTACATCATAGTAGAATCCCTCTGCAACAACCGGTCCAACCCAGAATTTTGCCTGTGGGTACAGATGCTTGATTGCCTGTGCCATCAGATGTGCACAGGAATGGTTCAATGTTTTTAATTCTTCATTTTCCTTAAAGTTTACCATTTTACGTTAACTCTCCTTCTTTTTGTATGGAAATAAAAAGCACCCTGGATATGTCTGACATACCGAAGGGTGCTTATACACGGTTCCACCTTACTATTTTAACTCATTTGCTTTAACGCAGCTACACGGTGACGCTTCTTTCGCGCACAGCTCAGGAGTGGTCTTCATGAAATCTTCCCATAAGCGGCTCGCACCATCTGCCACTCTCTCTGCATGTTCTGATCCCATTACTCGTTCCTTCAATGCTTTTTTCTATACTTATGCATTGTACCACGTTCTGATTTCTAATACAATAGGGTAATTTTGCTAATCTGCTTTTTAATCCATATAAGTAATTTTCAGATCGAACGACCATGGAATATCTGAAAGATACTGTTCCTTATAATAATCATTTTCTTTTGTAATTTTTTTCCGGAAGCGGAATGAATCCGGCGTAAAAATTACAAGCAGATAAGTATTTCCTTTCTTTAAGCGATACGTATTTTTTTCAGATTCCATACTGTATCTGGAAATACTGTCTTTTTTCTTCTGCAGTTCCCTCTGGATAGCGCTTGTATACCCTGCCGAATTTTTTATTGCACGATTCGCACTTCTCGTAAGTTTTTTCGATGCGTTGACATCATACCATACTTTGCCATAACCACTTGCAAAAGTTCTGGAAAGAAACTGATAGTAGGTACTGTTCCATGGGTCATAAATCTCATACCCGCTTTTTAACTCTTTTGGCAGAAACATGAGATAATTGTTATCATTATAGATCACTTCATTCTTGGATTTTCCCTTAAAATCACTTTCCGTAAACTGGTATTTACCGCTCTTTGTACATTGAAATTTTACAAACGAGACATTTTCACCAACACCATCATCATCCACATAACTGGTATTTGCTTTTCCGGTCATTCCAGGCACATTGATACTATTCCTGCCCTCTTTTAACGCCGGTACCAGCTGCATCGTGGAGTTATACACACTTTTCGAAATCAGTTTTCTCTCATAGGCGCTTGTTTCCAGCTGTCTGTAAGTCAGCTTGTCCGCATTGGACTTATTTACCAGATTTCCCGTCATCAATGCTGTTACCGAATGTACCATTGCTGCATCTGTGTGCTCCATTTCCATTGGTGTCACAGCAATTACTGCCAGAATCACAGCCAGAACAAAACAAACCCTCTTTTTCCATATTTGTCTGAGCATAAATAAATAATCCTTTTTTTGCTATTATTCTATTCTATCTTTCCGATTCCTTCAAGTACTTTCTGCTCTATTTTCATTATCTCATAAATAAAACCATCAGCCACCTTACCGCAAATGCTGCCACCCAGGCGATCATACACTGCCAGATCACCATGCCAACTGCCCATTTTCGTCCAAGTTCCCGGCGAATGGAAGCAATTGCTGCAATACACGGCGTGTACAACAGACTAAATACCAGAAGTGAAGCTGCCGCTACCGGTGTCAATGCATCCTTTACTGCTCCTCCAAATAAAATTTCCAGAGTTGAGATCACGCTCTCCTTTGCCATAACGCCGCTGATCAATGAAGTACAGATCCTCCAGTCTCCCAGTCCAAGCGGTGCAAAAATTGGAACCAGGCAGTTTGAAATCATCGCAAGAATACTGTCTTTAGAATCTGCCACCAGATTAAAATGCAGATCAAATTTCTGTAAGAACCAGATACAGATCGTTGCTACAAAAATAACGGTAAATGCTTTCTGCAGGAAATCTTTTGCTTTCTCCCACAAAAGCTGCATAACATTTTTCAGCCCCGGCAGACGATAATTTGGCAGCTCCATGACAAACGGAACCGCATCTCCACGGAACAGTGTTTTCCGATACAACAACGCAACCAGGATTCCAATCACAATTCCGGTCAGATACAAAGCACACATCACGAGTGCTCCATACTCCGGGAAAAATGCGCTGGTAAAGAATGCATAAATCGGCAATTTTGCCGAACAGCTCATAAACGGAGTCAGCAAAATCGTCATCTTCCGGTCTCTCTCACTCGGCAGCGTACGGGTCGACATCACCGCCGGAACTGTACATCCAAATCCGATGAGCATCGGTACAATGCTTCGTCCGGAAAGTCCGATTTTTCGCAGAAGTTTATCCATAAAAAATGCAACTCGCGCAATGTAACCACTATCTTCCATCAATGACAGGAAGAAAAATAATGTTACGATAATTGGCAAGAAACTCAGTACACTTCCGACCCCGGCAAAAATACCGTCAATGATCAGTCCGTGAAGCACTTCATTGACTCCCGCTGCCGTCAGCGCACGGTCTGTCACATTAGACAATGCGTCAATCCCCATGGCAAGCAGGTTCTGTAAAAAAGCACCGATCACATGGAACGTAAGGAAGAACACCAACAGCATAATACCGATAAAACATGGAATTGCTGTATATTTTCCGGTCAGAATCCGATCAATTTTCTCACTGCGGATGCGCTCCCGACTTGCCTTCGGCTTTACTACCGTTTTCTCACACACCTTTTCGATGAAATTAAAACGCATATCCGCAATCGCCGCACTGCGATCGAGCCCACGCTCTTTTTCCATCTGTACAATCAGATGTTCAATTGCTTCCTGCTCATTCTCGTCCAGTTCCAGTTTTTGCAGAATCAGATGATCCCCTTCAATGATCTTAGAAGCTGCAAAACGCAGAGGAATCCCTGCATGCTCTGCGTGATCCTCAATCAGATGGCTGACCGCATGAATACAGCGATGCACGGCTCCACCAAACTCATTTTCACTGCAGAAATCCTGCCTTCCCGGCCGTTCCTGATATTTTGCAATATGCAGTGCATGCCTTACCAGTTCATCCACTCCCTCATTTTTTGCAGCAGAAATCGGAACTACCGGCACACCAAGCATCGCTTCCATCCCGTTTACATCCACCGATCCTGAATTACCGGTCATCTCATCCATCATGTTGAGTGCCACAACCATTGGAATATCCATTTCCAGCAGCTGCATTGTCAGATACAGGTTTCGCTCGATATTGGTTGCATCAATAATATTAATGATTGCCTTTGGTTTATCCTCCAGCACAAAATTCCGGGAAACAATCTCCTCACTGCTGTAAGGGGACATCGAATAAATGCCCGGTAAATCTGTCACAGAAGTGTTTGGATGTCCTTTGATCGGTCCATCCTTGCGGTCAACTGTCACTCCCGGGAAATTTCCGATATGCTGATTCGAACCGGTCAGCTGATTAAACAATGTCGTCTTTCCACAGTTCTGATTTCCCACCAGCGCATATGTAAGCTTCGTCTTTTCCGGCAAAGGGTTTCCATCCCCTTTTACATGATACTTGCCTTCTTCTCCCAGTCCCGGATGAACCGACTGATTAATATTTCTGGCTCCTTCATGTTTTCTGGTACGGGAAGAAATCTGTTCAATTGTAATCTGATCCGCATCTGCCAGCCGAAGTGTCAGCTCATACCCGTGGATCTGCAGTTCCATCGGGTCGCCCATTGGAGCAAACTTAATCACTGTCACTTCCGCTCCCGGAATCACTCCCATATCCAGGAAATGCTGCCGAAGTGCACCCTCGCCGCCAACCGTTTTTATAACGGCACTTTTACCAATTTCCAATTCTTTTAATGTCATATTTTTATCCTTTGAATTTTCTCTTTATATTTATTGATAATTTTTCTTAATTATACACGTAAATTGCCAAAAGAGAAAGTTTTTCAACAAGAAAATATAAAAAAGAACAGTTCTACAAAGTTAGACTCTTATACATGGAAATTGTTTTTTCGTTCGTCTCCCCGTAAATAAAATAATAGTCAATCTGATCCTCGCCCAGCGTACTGATATAAGGACCATAGGTTTTGATATTACAAAGTAAAACAGTTTCTTTTGCCGCAATTCCAAGTCCATACCCCTTCCTGGATAAAACAAGAGGCATCCGCATCGGCTTTCCTCCAAAAGAAATATATTTTGCTTTTGCACGCAACACGAGCAAATCGGTAGAAAGAATTCCCTTTGCGTTAATCTTTTCCGAAGAATCCCATTCAAAAAATTCCCAGGTCTGCTGATCCATAATCAGACGTGGTTCCCCGGAACGTTCCTTTAACAGTACCGTCCCATCTGTTGTTTCAAATTGTATGACACCTGTTTTTTTATCAATCACAACACTGACTTTTTCCGTGGAAACTTTTAATATCGTCTTTGACTCTCTGGCACTCCACGAAAAAACATCCGTTGCCTCCGGTTTCCAGTACGTATCCTCTATTTCCGCAGTCATGCCTTTGACGAAACTTACCCTTATGATCTCCGGTGTAATCGGTGTCAGACGAAGAATTCCAGCCATACTTGCAATATCTATATGCTTTTTCGTCTTTTTTGCCCGTTTCACCGTATAATTCATGCGGGAATGGCCGCGTACCTGCAACAACCGGTTATCGGGCAGATCCCCAAATGCATAAGGAGACGGATTGATCTGCGCAATGTCCGGAGCCTTCGACACTTTTGCAACCGAATGCCTGACAGGTTTCTCTTCCTTCGGTACCGGCACCTTCGAAACCGAGTGGATGACAGGTTTCTCTTCCTTTGGTGCAGACACC
>DLQV01000197.1 GCA_002474415.1 Lachnospiraceae bacterium UBA7598 | reverse complement strand
TACAGAAAAACAGGGGTGGAGCAGGTGATCACGGAAGAAAGAACCTTCAAAGCAGGTCAGACAACGCAGGGATTTATGCTCGAAAATGTAGCGGGTATTATGGGTATGGAATTAAAGACTGCAGACAATAACAGCAATTATGCGTTAAGCGCTGCCAGTGTCATCTGGAATGATGGTGAAAAAATCCATACCATCTACCGGGAGGTACACATGGAAATTTCGGCAAAACCATACAGTATCAGTTTTGTTAATGCAGATCTGCATGTTCGGGCAGAGAGTGTGCTAAAAGATGGAGCTGATGGCATTACCATGAATTCCGATCAGGATTCCAATATGAGTTTTGGTGTGACACAGGGAGATTTGCTGAAAATTACGGCAGATTATAGCAGCAGTTCCGATACGGACATATGCAGTTATGAACTTTACAGGATTACAGGAACCGATGCAAAATCAAAACTTCCAAACGAAAAAGAAGTGCTTTCGGTATCCGGCAGTGGAAAAGAAACATTAAATCTTACAGTACATACCGGAAAACTTGCGGGAGGCAGTTATGAACTGCATATATCAGGAAAAGAATCTGAACAGACCGTTGTTGTTAAATTTACGGTGACAGAGATCCAGAAAGAAGAATCCGAACAGAAAGATCCTGCCACATCGGATAAAAATGACGGGAAAACGGATGCAGACAAAACAGATCATAAAAAAGAAGATACCACGGAAAACACAAAGGAAACGGAGGAATAGTGCGTGCAAAAAAGAATCACGGATTTTTTCAGGGAGAACAAAATACGCTGTATCTGCTGTCTGACCGCAGCCGTTCTTCTGGTCGCAGTTGGATTGCTTTTGGGATTTTCCATGCATGGGAAGTGGGAAAAGGGCGGAACGGATTCGAAAGGTCCGTTTCGCTATCGGTTCCGTCATGGCGATGTTCTTGAAGTGAGAGTGGATACGACGAATCTGCCAAGGGGGACATTTTCTGTGATAACGCAGGATGATGAACATATACAGACGATCGACAAAGGCGGCAGAAGAAAAGAACACGTGTACAGGATTCGTGTAAAAAATGCAGCTTATGAGGAATGGCAGCTGGAACTTTATGCGGATCAGGATGCAAAAGAAAATAAGGAGGCATTGTATACACTTACGGTTTCCATCAGCAGAGACCAGGATGGAAAACTTACGGTACTCAGTGCTGTGGCAGAAGATATCCAGCCGGTATCACATGTGAAAACAGACACGTATGAGTATCAGTACCAGCTGACAGACAAAAGAGGATCAGCGATCCATTTAGAAATCAAACAACCTGTGGAAAGGCAGTGGTACCGTACATACGATGAAAAAAAGGTGGAGGTAAGTGATCTGTTTTACGGGCAGGATGCCGTTATGACAGATATCACAGCAGCAACAAAGGAAGCATTTGATACGGAAATCTGCTTTTATACCACCAGATATATGGAAGAAAATGCAGATGAGGAAGGCAGTGAGGTAAAAGACATGGAATTCAGACTGCATGTGAAAGGAAAAAATGGTGTGATTACCAGGGTGACACATGAGTAAATCGGAAGAAATCAAACGGATTCTGTTAGGACGCATAACAACCGATGAAGATGGAATGCTTGAGGCGAGACCAAAAGGCACGTATACGCAGGTCAATGGTCTGGTAGACGGATATTTTTCCGTGCTTTTGTTTGGTGTGATGAGCCGTACGCGGACATATCTCTGGAAAGGGAAAAAAGGAAAAGAAGCAGAAATCATAAAGCGTTATGTACAACAGCTCGGACGATTGCTCTCGCTGAAAGAAAATCCGGAGGCTATTGCCTGTTTTACAGGTCGGATGGTTCTGGTTCCGACCGTGGTGGAAGTCGATCTGTCTGGAAAAGGAAAAAACCAGGGACGATTCTGTGTAACCGTAAATACGGGGCGCACACCATTTGGAATTTTACGCTGTCTGTTGGTACATTACCGATTTCAACGTCTGTTGGGAGAGTTGGGAGAATATGAAAAACCGGAGAAAAAGAAAAAATAACCATATAGTTGCAATGGAAGAACTGAATACAGGAAGACAGATAGAAATTGACTCCATCAAAATGGTGTTTGTTTTCATTGTGGCGGCAATCCATTGTACGATTGAGTGTACATCCGATGCAGGACTGCAAAGCGGACTGGCATATGTGTTTGATACCGTAATTGGAGGACCGCTTGCGGCACCTCCTTTAATGTTTGTTATGGGCGTGTGTCTGGTGTACGCAAGAAAACGGGACTGGAAGACAACCTTTTTCCGGGGACTTGGCCTGTTTGGAATGGGATTTGTACTCAATATCTGCCGTTACACCATTCCATATCTGATTGGCTATGCCATTACGGGTGATGCGGCAAAATATATAGATCCGATATGGTACCGGACATTCTGCAATGATATTTTCCAGTTTGCAGGGCTTGCCCTTTGTGTGATCGCGTGGATGATACGGCTGCAGATACCGGATCTGTGGATGTTTTTACTGGCATTGGCCTGTTCTGTGCTGGGAACAGCTTTAAACGGAACGGACGTGGGATCACCGACCGGGAATATTGTACTGGGATATCTGATCGGTACAGAAGATGCAGCGGGAAAAGTGTTTTCGGATTTTGTGCTGCTTAACTGGCTGATCGTTCCAGTCAGTGGTTATCTGTTTGGAAAACGTCTGCGCAGAGTGCGCGATAAGGCTGCATTTTACCGCAGGATTTCTCCGGTGTGTGCGCTTATTGCAACGGTCTATTTTGTTGTCGGGATACGGAATTCTTCCGGTATGTTTGGAGATGGTGAAAATTGTTATTACCATATTATCACACCGGATGCGCTGGCCTGTATTGTTACGGCACTGGCATTGCTTGGAATACACTACGCAATCAACAGTCGTCTGCCGCAGACATGGCAGAATGTAGTCGGGCATATAGGCGGGATGATGACACTGGTATACTGTTTGCACTGGGTGATACTGGTATATACGGTAAATCTTGGAATTTATATTGTACGGGGGACACAGGAACTGCCAATGTACCAGGTGCTTGTAATTTCGGCAGCGGTTACAGCACTTTCCATACTTGTGGCAGAGCTCTGGACACGTAAATTGAAAGAAAAGGTTCAAAAATTAAGGAGATGGTTTTAAACATGAAAAACCAAAAGAAACAAAAACTCGGTGTGACAGCTATTTTTGCCATTGTTGTATTTTCTGTGATGATTATGACGGCAACCAGCCTTGCAGTTGTGCTGCAGTACAAAAAAGATGCAATGGACCGTTACAGCAGCCAGGCGTTTTCTTATGCAAAGGCGGCAGCGGCCTATATAGATGGAGATCGTGTGCTGAAATATGTACAGACCGGTAAAAAAGATGCGTATTATGAGGAAATTGAACATTACCTGAACACAAGCCAGCAGAATTCCGGATTGAAATATTATTATGTTTATATTCCGGAAGAAAAAGATCTGGTATATATCTGGGATGCCTACACAAAAGAGGGAGCCTGCCAGCTGGGTGACCACGAGTCTTATATGAAAAACGGAAAGGAAGCATCCATGGCAGTGTTTAATAAACATCCGAAAGAGAAAATACTGATTTCAAAAGACGAAACATATGGATACATAGCATCAGCCTTTTATCCGATTTATGACAGCAGCAAGGAACCGGTGGCACTGGTCGGAGTGGATTTTTCCATGCCTGGTATTACCAGCTCCATACGGGGATTTGTAATGACAATCTTTTTAAATCTTTTGCTGGTGATCGCAGGATTTACCGCCATTTTTTACGTGTTTGTCAGAAAACGTATTATAAGTCCGATCAATATTCTGAGTAAGGCGACACATAAGCTGGTGGATAATCTGGAAAAGGAAGAAACATTTACGGTTGCAATCCATACAAATGATGAAATAGAAGACCTGGCACATTCGTTTGAGCGGATGTATGAGGAAATCAGGGAGTACATTAAAAAAGTTTCCACCGTCATGGCAGAAAAAGAGCGCATCGGTGCAGAACTGCATGTCGCCACACAGATTCAGTCCAATATGCTTCCGAGCATTTTCCCACCATTTCCGGAGCGAAAGGAATTTGATATTTATGCGTCCATGGATCCGGCAAAGGAGGTCGGCGGGGACTTCTATGATTTCTTCCTTGTGGACGAGGATCATCTTGCACTTGTAATGGCAGATGTGTCCGGCAAAGGAGTTCCGGCAGCATTGTTTATGGTTATTGCCAAGACATTGCTCAAAAACAGAGCACAGATGGGAGGATCTCCGAAGGAAGTATTAGAGACCGTCAATAACCAGCTTTGTGAAAATAACGATGCAGATATGTTTGTTACCGTCTGGCTGGGAATTTATGAAATTTCCACCGGAATTATGCGCGCCGCAAATGCAGGACATGAGTATCCGGCAGTCTGCAGAAAAGATGGAAAATTTGAACTGTACAAAGACCCGCATGGTCTGGTACTTGCCTATGTAGAAGGGTTTCAGTATCAGGAGTATGAATTTATTCTGCATGGCGGCGATACGCTGTTTTTATATACGGACGGAGTGGCAGAAGCCACAAATGAGGCAAATGAACTGTATGGAACAGAGCGCATGATTGCGGCATTAAACAAAAAAGCAGGCAGCGCTCCGGGGGAACTTCTGGTTCAGGTACGGAAAGACATTGATGCCTTTGTAAAAGAAGCACCGCAGTTTGATGATATAACGATGCTTGCACTGCGTATCTTATAGGAGGAAAAACCATGGAAGACGATTATGAAGCAAAAGAAAAGTTTCTGCTCCAATGGGAGAAAAACCACCCAAAACCGGCAGCAAAAAATAAGCTGAGGGAATGGGAAAAGCAAAGGGAGGATGCACTGGCTCACTGGAGTATTACATGGGAAGCGGAGAAACATGAATCTGAGCGTGTGACCGAAAAAGAAAAAGAGCGCAAACGTGTGATACGTCATATCAATACCCATATCCTTGAGGAACAGTATCAGATGCATATCGTACAGGAGATGTGTTATCTTCCGGGGGTGAAACCATACAGCCCGGAGCAGTTTGAAACAATGCCCGTAATTTCCGGGATGTCTGCGTTTACGGCGCTTGCCTGTCTGGAAAATTTTGAGCAGATCGGGGAACTGGCAGAGGCAATGGGTAATGCAGTCAGGGATAATCTGCCGCTTGAGGAGTGTGACCGGATCTGGAAAGAAATGCTTGCACTGCACAAAGAGACATATGTAAAAATGCGAAGGGAAAGCCAGTGTGGCAGAGCAGAAGAAATGGCCGATCTTGTGAAACATGCCATGCAGGGGATCGTACAGGCGGCACTGACACCGGACTGGAATTATAACCGGCTGCTCCGTTTTGCCGGAGAGCAGATGGTCAGGACATTTTACGTGACAGATGATACAAAAGATCCGGAACTGCGCAGCTTTAAAAATGCATTTCAGACGTGTGATACGGAGCATGTCATGCAGTCATTCCAGGCATTGCGGCGTATGACAGAACTTGCGTCACTGTATCACAGATGTGTGGAAAAATTAAAAGACAATTCCTGCGAAAACGACTGTTTTACGGCGCAGGAACTGCGGGATTTTCTGGTCGGATCCTATGTGTCAAATGAACTTAAAAAAAGTTATGAGCAGAAAAAACTGACATCGGAAGCAATGCAATTTGGAAACATCCAGGCAATAACAAATGCATCAGGTGGTGTGGAAGTGATCTATGGGGATGAAAAACTCTATCAGGAAATGAAAAAGTCAGAATCTTACCAGAAACTTACCCGTATGAAAATCGGAGAAATCCGAAAGATGCTCAAAAAAGAAGTAGAAATGGAAACCAGACACCAGCAGGAAAAAACGCCGGTGCAGCAGAAGGACCGTGTGATGGTGTTAAAACCACAGAAGTATGATTAACGAGAAAAATTTAACGAGATGATTTACTGAAGTGCTGCATAACACAAAGGGGGAGGCAGGTCAGCGTCCTGTAAAAAAATATTTTTTCATGCCGGATTTGTCTCACTTTTGTCTCACATGGGATGCTATAATACCGTTATCACATACATGAAGGAGGAACACAGATATGTGGACACGAAGGGAATTAAAAACCAATGCCAAAATTTTAATGAAAGCAAATTACTGGAAAGCAGTGGTTGTCAGTATTATTCTGGGAATTCTGCTCGGAAGCGGCGCAGGTTCTGCATCAAGTACAACATCCGGTTCCAAAGATGAGTTAAATGACGTATTTGCAAATTACAGTACAGAGACCGTTGCTATGATTTTCCTTGCAGTTGCAGGAATCTTTGCGTTTGCATTTATCATTCATTTTGTACTGAAGCTGTTTGTGTGGAACATCCTTGAAGTCGGATGCCAGAAGTTTTTCTTAAACTGCAGTGGAGAAGATGCAAAAGTAAAAGATATCTTTTACGGATTTAAAAACGGATATGGCCGTGCAATCGCTGTCATGTTTTTACGGTCACTGTTTATTTTCCTGTGGAGCCTGCTTTTTATTATTCCGGGAATTATCAAATCGTATGAGTACCGGATGGTGCCATATATTCTTGCGGATAATCCAGGGCTGAACAGCCGTGAAGTATATGCAAAGAGCAAGGAAATGATGCGCGGACAGAAGTGGAATGCATTTGTGCTGGATTTATCATTCCTCGGATGGCAGATTCTTGGCGTCATCACATTTGGAATTGTATCTGTATTTTATGTGGCTCCTTATCAGAACCTTACAAATGCACAGCTTTATAACACATTAAAGAACAACTAAATCATAAGGGAGGACGTTTCAATGAAAAAATTTATAGCAACGATCTGTGCCGCACTGGTATGTTGCTTTGTATTATCCGGTACGGTCGCAGAGGCAAAGACAAAGACCAATGTATACCAGAGAAGTTACACAAAAGACTATCGCGAGATCTGGTCCAATGGTGTCACAAAGGTTTATATGAACAAGGCACGGACAAAGCTCTGCGAAAAGAATATCAAGAGCGGTAAAGAGACCGTATTAAAGAAGCTGAAAGCAGATTTGTCAGATGAAAATGAAAATTATTATACAATCGCAAATGTGATCGGAAATAAGATTTATTTAAACCATATGGATCATTTCAACTCAGATGTTTATATATATAATAAGACGACAAAGAAACTTAAAAAAGTCAAAAAAGAATTACTGATTCAGGATGCATATGGAGATTATATGATTGCAAACGGATATATGCCAAGTGATCAGACTCCATATGAAGCATGGATTTATAAAGCCAATGGAGACAGTATCAAGAAAGTAAATACCATTGGAAAAGAGATTTCCGGTATGAAAATCTGTGATGGGAAAATTTACTTTGCATCCTATGCAAACAAAAATCATGATCTGAAATCCATGAAAGTCTATTCCTGTGATCTGAAAGGACAGAACAAAAACTTACTGTTTTCCAGAAGTGTAGATTTTAAATATGGAAGTGTCTACGTAACAGAATTCAATGCAGAGAACATTATATTTGCTGAATTTGACAGTGAAGCGGATACGGTTGTCGAATATGTCTACGACATTGCAACCGGAGAAATCCAGAAAGTGAACGAATAGATAAACAATAAAATGCCGTGGGTGCATCAGCACCTGCGGCATTTTTGTCTCACTTTTGTCTCATCTGCAAGTGTATAATGCAGACATAAAACAAACATACAGGACAGGGAGAAATGATTATGGCAGGATTAAAAGAAAATTTGGCATATTTATCAGAGATTACAGGAATGCAGTGTAAAGAGGGAGATTTCGACCAGATTACCCGTGTGGCATCGAACCTTTATGTGGACGGACACAACTATATGATGGGAAAAGACTGGACGCAGCTGGATGAGCAGAAGTTGGATCAGCTGTGTACTGATATGAGAGAAGCATTATCAGAGACAAGCACAAAAAATGTTGCCCGCATTAAGTGGAACGACCCGTGGGCACCGGTATTCCCGATTTATCCGGATCGAGCAACTGAGGAGCGGAAAAAAGAAACGGAGGCATTCTGGAAGCGTTATGAAGAAAAACGTTTTAAAAATGGAGTCCGTATGTTTACAAGAGCAGAAGGACAGGCGAGGAAAACGACAGATCCTTCAGCAGAACAATTTTTCGCAGAAGATCAAGATTTTTGGATGAATGGAAACCATGTATATTTGAATTTTAATGGTGACGATACAAGAGAAAGAGGAGGATTTGTACGGCTTCTCCTTTATGCACAGGGGCTGACTGAGGAAGAAGTGTTAGATCCCGAAAGCAGGACAGAAGAAAAAAAGGAAACGGTAGACCGGTTAAAAAGGGTCATTGATGCGAACAGCGGACTCAGTGCCGAAGAACGGGAAGAAGAAATGGGAAAACTTTTGAAAACAGCGGAAAATGCCTTTGACAAAAGAAAATTCAGACCGTTAGACCTGAATGATATTAACAGTTTTGAAGATTATGCATACAATAGAATGGTTGCAGGGGAATATGCTGACCTGTTTCAGATTGTGGATAAAAATAAGGATACAAGCAAGGTTTGTGGGGACACGTATGCCGTCCTGTTCAGGAAGGCAGAGTCCGTTACGATCATGGAATATATTTTACAGTTTGAGTCAGATCGGGCTTGTAAGGCAGATGATTCATATAACCCAGCCGATGATCAACGGAAGCTTGAAGACATACCATTAGAGGAAATTCCAAAAGCAAAATTGGAAGAGTTGGATGGCATGAAACAGCAGGCAAAAATTGATGTCATGGGTTTAGCATGGAATGATACTTATAAAGAGATGTTTAAGTATGTGAGTAACCCAGAGGCAAAAGTAGAAAAGGCAGATCTTTATCTTGGAGTATTACAAGAGGACGATCGAGTGCAGATGATGCAGTTGGGAGAGAAATACAACGAGACAACGTCCAAGATTGAAAAACAAATGATCCATAATGAGCAATTGCAGATCATCGGCAAGTATTCACTGGAAGCGAAGGAACAGGAGAAATTAAAAGAAGTAAACGAAATTCCAAAAAAAGATGCAGTGGGGATGCTGTTTGAAAAATTAAAGGATGCAGACCCGGCATACCTTAAGAGTTCCGAAGAATTTAAAAAACTCAAAGCTTCACTTGAGGAAGCGGTGAAAGCAGATCCGGATGATATTACACAGAAAATGCAGGCGGTTTATGAAAACGCCAATGAATATATTTTAAGAAAAGCAGCCAAACCGGCAACCGGACACGGTAAGGAACGTCTGGCGGCTGCAAGGGAAATCCGCAATACCATCAGTGAGATGCTGGAGCAAAAGGACAGCTATTACCAGATGGCAGAGATGTTTGATTTTATCCGCGCCCCACGGCAGGCCGCAGATGGAACAAAGGCAAAGCTGCATCAGGAAAACATCACAAGGTTTACACGGAAAGAAGTGTTGGGGGTAGAAAATCCGGACAATACCCTGCTGAATGACGATGAACGCTGTGCGGTGGCAACTGCATTTATGTCCGCAGAAGAATATTATGATAAAGCGAAAAAGGACAGCACGACAGAAAAGACGAAAATAAAAGAAAATGCCTTAAAAAAAGCGAAGAGAGCAGCCAAATTTATTGCACCACAGTTACAGGAGAAGAAAATGGAATCTGCCGGAGATTTATATTCGGCGTATATGATAGCAAAAAAGGACAACGACGAGGAGCTTACTGTGATGAAACAGTATGCACAGGATATGACCATCCGTTCCATTCTGCTTCAGAAAGCAGCAAAAGCGACAGCAAAAGACATCGTAAATAATAAGGAAACTGTTTTTGGTGGGAAAGAGAAACGGATGCAGGTGTTACAGGATTGTCGGGAGATTGCAAAAAAGAACACGGCACAGGCAAAAAAGGCTTATAACAGCAGACAGGAAAAAGCATTGGAACCGGAAAAGAAGCAGACAGGACGAAGCCTGTAAGTATAGCAGGTGAAATACCAGAGGGAGGATAGCACAATGGATTTGAATTATAATTTTGACAGAGATTTCGCCGAAGCAAAACAGTGGTGGAAATCGTTTAGTAACGATCTGATACAGAAAAGATATATTCGTACAGAAGATACAAATACACTGTGGAAAACACTCGCGCAAAGCGGGAGTATCAAATGTGCTGAAAAAAATGAAGATGGAACCATTGAGATTAACAATGTTCAGATGAACGAGGATTGTGCACCGGATTTTTATGACAGCGAATTTGATTTGATCGAATTATATACACTTGCAAAGGAGGGGCGGCTTTACATCGAAGAAGAAAATCAAATGGGACTGACTCCGATCGGGAATAACGGAAATATTCAGCAGAAAGAATCTGGAATTACTGATGAAAACCGAAAGATGATAGGACAACTGGAGCTGGATCTTGATCCGGAAGCAGGAATGGAAGGACTGACAAGACCGGAAAATTACAAAAAAATATACCGGTTTGATGAAATGGAAGGATTTGTCCCACTGTTAAATAAAGAGGATGAAGAGTTGTTGAAGAGTCCTTTTTCGGCAGAGCGCTCAAAAGTATATCAGAAAATTGCAGATGCACTTTTGCCGCAGACCGCAGACGGGGCGTATAAAGAAAGCGAAGTATTTATTCAGAAGAATGGGAAAGAAGGCTTTTTTAAAGTCGACGTGGATCAAAACAGAGATACCTTTATTTCCTATTGTGTACAGAATCCATTGCCGGTTATGCCCCCACATAGTTCTTCAGCAATGAAATTTTATGAATTTTTCAACGCTTTATTTGGCATGTTTAAAGACAAGATCAGGGAACAGGAAGATTTTTATATAGAACAGGAGCGGCAGAAGCAGACAATTGAGCGGCAGAATGAAGAATTGTTAAAAGAAAGGGAGGATGTTCGCGAGGCAAGATATCATGCATTTATGGAAAAAATCAATGATCCGCAATTTCAGAAAAATATGGAGATAAACCAGCAATTTGCGGATATAGAACCATTGATTGAGAATGATAAGGGCATTGATTTTACAACACATTTACTGAGTCAGATGTTTTCAGAAAAAGAAGTAGATGACATCTTTGAAAGTCATAAACTGGAGAGGACAGCGTATTCGCCGGAGGAGCCGGTAGATGCCATTCGGTGGGACGCAATTGGAACATTTGCAGGTATGATTGCAGCGGAAGTTAAGAGGGGAACATCTCCGGAAGAACTGGATGCCTGGATCAGCAGGGGATTTCTCGGAACAGATGACCAGAAAATGGATCCGGACCGTGTACAAAAGGGAAAGCAGTTGTTTGATGATGCATTATCTGAAAAAGAAGGCTGTATGACGATGGGAGAAATTTTCATGACAGCATCGGAAACAATCAGCTCTTATATGGGGAAAAAGGTTCCGATTTCATCACAACATGCATATTTGGGAAAATGTGTAGAAGAAATGATGGATGTTGCAAAAAAATTTCCAAAGAGTATGCTTAAATTACCGGATGATGCTAAGAATACGGAGCGGGAACTTCTGGCATTTGAGGGAGCAGTCCGTATTGGAACGATTGCCAAGAATGGAATTTGTGCGCAGTATCATTTGACGAGAAATGAATGTGGGCAGTTAAAGGATGATGTGTTTAAAAACTATTGCTCAGATTACCAGATGATGAAGGGAATTGAGTATGGTCTTGCACTTCATAAGAAAAATGTTCTGGATGGAAAAAATGAGGATTATGCAACGGTGCAGCTTGGTCTTGGACATGAAAAGTTTGGGGTTGAGATCTTAAAGGAAATGGAGTTTGAAAAGGACAGAAATACTTTTTCAAAAGAAAACAAGGAACAGATCAGAGACATGATCCGGAAAGAACCGCTGAAAAATATAAATGCCTATGGGAAAATGCTTTACACAAATGCATTTGATAAACTGAAGAAAAATATTGTTTATCAAAAGAATAAAAGTATGGATAACACAAAGAAAGAAGAAAATAAAAAGAATATTGAAAAAACAGGGCAGGAAATTGTAAGACGTTAAATTTTCAAAGATGCACATTGAATTTAAAGCTCCGTTGTGGTAATCTAAAGGTTGCCATATTGGAGCTTTTTATTGATACAATTTGACAAAACACAAACCCTTAGAAAAGAATTTTTAGGAGGAATATATAAAAATGAAACTCGGTATTGTCGGACTTCCAAACGTGGGAAAAAGTACATTATTCAACTCACTGACCAAAGCAGGTGCCTTATCTGCAAACTATCCATTTGCCACAATTGACCCAAACGTCGGAATCGTTTCTGTCCCGGATGAGCGGATCGTAAAGCTTGGAGAACTTTATCACACAAAGAAAGTAACACCTGCCACGATCGAATTTGTTGATATTGCAGGACTTGTAAAAGGTGCCAGCAAAGGAGAGGGACTTGGAAACCAGTTCCTTGCCAATATTCGTGAGGTGGATGCGATTGTACATGTAGTGCGCTGTTTCGAGGATACCAATATTATCCATGTCGATGGTTCCATTGACCCGGCACGTGATATCGAGACCATCAATCTGGAGCTGATCTTTTCGGATATTGAGATTCTTGACAGAAGAATTGCAAAGATTGCCAAGCAGGCAAGAATGGACAAGACACTTGCCAAGGAGTTAGAACTCGTTGAGGCAATCAAGGCACATCTGGAAGATGGAAAGATGGCAAGAACCTTTGAGGTACCGGATGATGATGACGCACAGATCTGGTTCAAGGGATACAATCTTCTTACCGCAAAGCCTACCATCTATGCGGCAAATGTAGCAGAGGATGATCTGGCAGATGATGGAGCTTCCAACCCGCATGTTGCCAAGGTACGTGAGATGGCAAAAGAAGAA
>DLQV01000194.1:17451-17989 GCA_002474415.1 Lachnospiraceae bacterium UBA7598 | reverse complement strand
CTCTTTCTACAGAAAAATTTACAAGTCAGCGCCGATATTGATTTTAAGTTTTTTTTGAAAAACTTTACTTTAATGCCATTAGCGTTATGTGATGGAACTACGGCGCAGTCGCAAATTTGTTCTTCCGAAAGAAATGTACCCCTTCTTCCTGTTGATTGGAGAAAAGATAAGTCAAAAAATGATTTTTACAAATTCTACAGTCGAAAATAATCATAAATAGGAATGCAATGGGATCTATTGTTAAAAAATATTGATTAAGGTGACACATTTTCTTATTTTCAATACCTAAAATAAAGGAATGTCACCTATAAGAGAAAAATTGCTTCTTCAGATACCGATTTTTTGAAAAAATGGTACCTGAAGAAGCAATTTTTGTTCCATAGAGACTTTGTGGTATCTAAATGTTACATTTTAAGTGTATAGATACCATAACGGTATCTTTTATACAAATTTTCTTTGTATAGATACCAGCACATTTTTCAAATTATCTTTTCCCAAACCAACAGGAAGAAGGCGTATATTTCTTTCGGAAGAACAA
>DLQV01000194.1:15463-17409 GCA_002474415.1 Lachnospiraceae bacterium UBA7598 | reverse complement strand
CAACTTGCTCTGGCACTCACTGAATAAAGCTAATTGCATAATATAAAAATGTTACGCAAAGAACCTGAAATCAACGCCAGAGCAAGGCGATACATCAGAGATGTACCGCAGAACTTGCAAACTTTTCTGTAGAAAGAGAATATATGCCTTCTTCCGTCACATTGAGAAAACCTATATTTAAAACACTCCCTCAATGGGTAACCTCTGCCTAAGAAAGCAATTAAACAGCCGCAATAAAACGTTCGAACGCCTTACGTCCCTCCGGTGTACATTTGTACACGCCGGCATCCTGCAGCACTTCATTGAACACCAGACCGATTTCCTCATGCAGAATATCCATCACATTGTCTTTTGTGATCTTATCATACTTTGGAAGGAAACCTTCTGCCCATTCTGCATGGGAAGCAAGTGTTTCTGTTGCACGTAAGTCCGTACCATTTACCAGTGCATCGGCAAGCTCTGCCATCTCATCTTTCAGGCGGGCAGGCAGTACCGCAAGTCCCATAACCTCAATAAGACCAATGTTCTCTTTTTTGATGTGATGCAGTTTTGCATGTGGATGATAGACACCCAGCGGATGTTCCTTCGTCGTGATGTTGTTGCGCAGCACCAGATCCAGTTCAAAATCATCTCCACGTCTGCGGGCAATCGGTGTGATCGTATTGTGTGGCTCTCCGTCTGTCTCGGCATAGATGAATGCATCCTCATCGGTATAGCCTCTCCAGGTTAAGAGAATCTTGTCTGCCAGTTCAATCAGACGCTCCTTGTCCGGTCCGCTGATACGGATGACAGACATCGGCCATTTCACGATTCCCGCTTTCACATCGGAAAATCCCTCAAACTGAAGTTCTTTTTCAATCGGTGCTTTTGCCATGGCAAATGTATAATGTCCACCCTGGAAATGATCATGACTTAAGATGGAACCTCCAACGATCGGCAGGTCTGCATTGGAACCTACAAAATAATGTGGAAACTGTGTCACAAAATCTAGAAGTTTTCCAAACGTTGCACGCTCAATTTTCATTGGTGTATGCTTGGAATTGAACACGATACAGTGCTCATTGTAATATACATATGGAGAATACTGGAAAAACCAGTCGCTGTTGTTAATTGTCAGTGGAATGATGCGGTGGTTCTGGCGGGCAGGATGGTTGAGACGTCCCGCATATCCCTCATTTTCCTTACAGAGCTGGCACTTCGGATACGCGCTCTGCTTTGCATTTTTTGCTGCCGCAATGGCTTTTGGATCTTTCTCCGGCTTGGACAGATTGATGGTGATATCCAAGGTTCCAAACTCGGTATCTGTTGTCCACTTGCGGTCTTTTTTGATGCGCTGTCTTCTGATATAATTGCTGTCACAGCTTAATTTGTAAAAATAATCCGTTGCGGCAAGCGGTGAAGTATGCTCATACAGATCGCGGAACGTCTTGCGGACACTGCTTGGTTCCGGCACCAGACATCCCATAATTTTTGTATCAAACAAATCTTTGTATACAATACTGTTTTCAGCCATGAGACCTTTCTCATATGCATAATCCATCATTTCTGCAAGGATTCCCTCAAGTTTTCCTTCTGCCTCTTCCTGTGTCCATGCCGGAAGATTTTCCACCTTTTCAAATACCGCATCCTCGATTTCGTCTACCTGAAAAAGCTCCAGCAGACGGTTAATGGTATATACTTTGTCCTCCGGATCTACCAGTCCGGTGCTCAGACCATATTTTACTAACTCTAAAATGTTCTCCTGAATCATCTCGTACTCCTTTATTCTAACGACTGCCGGCAAATTCCACTCTGTGATGCAGCGCAGATTCACCGACAGCAAATGTCTCTGCAAATTTCAAACCGTCAAAAATGATTCTCTTATACCAGACGGCTTGGACCATCTCCGATGGAAACTACATAAAATTCCGGTGTCTTTCCGACTTTTTCCTCATATGCCTTTGTCA
>DLQV01000194.1:0-15310 GCA_002474415.1 Lachnospiraceae bacterium UBA7598 | reverse complement strand
ACATCCACTTCCGGACAGGAGGTTTCATAATCGTCACGCAGGGAAACATGGGAAGCATTCATAAGTTTTCCGAATGTTTCAATATCGTTTTCCTTCAGAGCCTTGACGGCTGCGATTGTACGCTGATTCTCGTAAACCGCATGTTTGCCTCTCTTTCTGGCAACTTCATCCTTAATGGCTCCCTTGTACTGCTCAAACTGCTCATCCGTCAGATCTCCAAGTGTTTTGATATCCACAACGGTCTGCAGATCCTTCAGTGCCTGTGCACTCTCATTTCTGCGGTCATTGTATGCGGAAGTAACCAGGCTGTGTTTAACCATACTGTTGGTGACAACAATTTTTGCCCCGTCAAGTACGATCGGTGCATATTCAAAAGAAAGATCCGAAGTATCAAGGAAAATTGCATTGTCCTTTTTGCCCATGGCAGATGCAAACTGATCCATAATTCCACAGTTGCAGCCATTGTAATTGTTTTCGGAATACTGTCCGATCAGTGCCAGATCCTGATTGGTCACATCGAAACCATACAGATCCTTTAACATATATCCGGTAACCACTTCTAAGGATGCGGAAGAAGAAAGTCCGGAACCGTTTGGAATATTTCCAAATAATGCAATATCCAGACCGGTTTCTAATTTCATGCCACGTCCTTCAAATGCCCACATAACGCCCATCGGATAGTTCGTCCACAATCCATCCGGGTCCGGAGTAAATGCATCCAGAGAACTTTCGATCACACCCAGCTCATCGAAGTTCATGGAATAAAAACGCAGTTCCCGATCGGTTCTCTTTCTTGCTGCCATGTATGTTCCAATGGTAAGTGCACATGGAAATACGTGTCCGCCATTGTAATCGGTATGCTCACCGATCAGATTCACACGTCCCGGTGCAAAATATACTCTGATGTCCCCCTCATCACCAAAGATCTCTTTAAACTTTGCTAATACATCATTCTGAATCATTGTTCTCTCCCTTTCTGCATGTTCATCCGCTGCTTGGTGCAACGGTTCGTTTTCTTGATAATTCCATTATACATAAAGGGGAATTCTTTGCAATATGCTTTGCGCAACTTGCAACATTCCCCTTCCTTCATGCAACATTTTTACATATCTTATTTTTTGAAATCACGAATCACTTCCAGCGCCGGAAGGACATTTCCATCATAGTCAAACAATGCCTGATTTGCCCACTCATTGCCACATGGTCCCGGATCATTCATATACTTTAAGGATGCCGGCGTTGCCCAGCCGCTTCCGTGTACCGGAATCCATGCAGGCTCCCACCAGAAAAATCCCAGACCTTTGTTGTCACGCACATGTGCCACACGATTTAAGAAGTCCCTTGTAAAATCTGCCTGTCCCTGTACCGTCATCGGATACTCGATCTTTGCCACAAGTTCCGGCTTTGTCGCATATCCTTTTCGCTCACTATCTTCCAGTTTCTCATACTGCTTGTAATCTTCCATGGTATATCCCATGGAAACCTCTGCCACGATCAGTTCCTTTCCATAACGGGCTGCCATATCGTTCATGTTGTCCTCAAGCATCTGCAGGGTGCCATGCCAGAACGGGTAATAGGAAAGTCCGATATAATCAAAATCTTCCCCTCGCTCCATATAATGGTCGAACCAGTCGCGGTACATTTCATTGTTTCCGCCATTATCGAGATGAATCATCAACGGGATCTCCGGCTTTACAGCACGACATGCCCGGATACCGGAACTGATAAATCTTGCGATATTGTCATAATTCGGCTTTAATCCCTCCGGCCAGAGCAGTCCGTTGGTCACTTCGTTGCCCACCTGAATCATTGTCACATTGACACCGGCTTCTAGTACTTTGCGCAGAGAATCCTCGGTAAAGTCGTAGACTGCCTGTTCCAGCTGATCTGCATTAAAATCTTTCCATGCCTTTGGCTTAATCTGTTTTCCCGGATCTGCCCAGAAATCGCTGTAGTGAAAATTTAACAGTACACCAAATCCCGCATCAGATACTTTCTTTCCGATGGCAATTGTCTCTGCCAGATCGTTGCATCCAGCACCGTACGGTTCGCCGGTTTCGGAATACGGGTCATTCCACAGACGCAGACGGATTGTGTCCACATCATAATCTCTCATGATGTCTAAAATATCTCGTTCTTTTCCATGGTCATAATATTTTGCACCACAGCGCTCTAACTCAAGCAATGTGGAAAGGTCCATTCCTTTAATAAATTTGCTCATCTTTTCTCCTTTTCTTCGAAAACGTTTACCATCCCTTTAATGCGTTAATATGAAAGTTCTGTAATTTCCGCTCATACCGCTGCGGATTGATCTTCCACTGGTATGGCGATGTATTGAAAAATTTTTTAAAATTCCGGTTAAATGTGGAGGTCGTGGAAAATCCCACTTTTCTGGCAACCTCATCCATCGAATCACTGCCATGCTTCATCAGTTCACACGCATATTGTACACGCACCAGATTTACATAATCCATCGGCAACATATGCACATATTCTTCGAACACTCTCCGGAAAGAGGTCTCACTCATCCCGCACGTCTGCGCGAGTGTATGCACTTTTACCTCTTCCCGATAATGATCATTGACAAACGTGAGTGCATCTGCAATCTGCCGCATCGTTCCACTGCCGCCCGACTCAAGTCTCGTCTGCGTCTGTACTTCATTCAGCCGGAACATCTCATACACCAGCGCATGCAGATAGCTTGTAATCACCTGTCGATAATACGGACCCTGCTTTTTTTCTTCCCTTATGATGGCATTGACAATCTCTGCAATTTCCGGATACTCGCCTGCATGCAGTAAATGCGCCGATCTGCGCACCAGTTCAACGGCCTCATTTTTTTGTGCCATCCGGTCTCCATACAATTCCTCTATCACATGATTGATATCCACATATAAAAATTCCCAGGAATTTCGTATCATTCCATTGCTGATGGTTGTGTGTGGAACATTCGGCGGGATCAAAGTAACGGAATTTGTCCGGTAAGTATACGTATGTTCATCTATAATCAGCTCCCCTTCGCCTTTCCTGCAGATTCCAATCTCCATCAGATTATGGAAATGCAGATAAAAATTGTCATGACCGTATACCCGGTTCCATTCTTCTCCCAGCAGAGCAAGTACCGGTTCTCCCTGTGGAATTTCGTAAAAACGCAGCTCCACGGTTTCTTTTTGTTTTCGTCCCATAGGCATATACTCCCTGCATGTTATACCCTGATACCAAAAACGTGCGGCAGCCGCCGCACGTTCTTTCTTTTAGTCGAAATCAAACTTGTCGAATCTCTTATGCATTGCCCCATAACGGAATCGAACCATCTCATTTTTCGCTAAAACGTCTTCCTCCGTACCTCTGTACTGGCAGCGGATACAACTGTAAATCTTTGTATCTTTATTGTAGAACATATCGATGTCGAGGTCTCTCATAAAGCAGGACGGACATCTGTAATTTAATTTGCCTTTTCCAAGTTGAGCCATGTTGCAAATACCTCCTTGTCTGTAATAGTCTTCTTATATCCAAGTTTAAACATTGGTGAGAATGCATATCCTTCCTCAATGTATCCTTCAGCATCTGTAGAAGAAGCGGTCAGGGAAACTTTGGTGTCGATTGGAGGCACTACAGCGCTGACTGCGGTTGCTCCTGCCAGGACTTCACTGCGGCACTTGTATGCATAGTTAATGGTCTTTTCATCTGCCCCTTCGCATTTTAATACGACAGATGTCATATCTTCCGGATACTCTGTGGTTCCGTAGCAAGCTACCATGTACTCATCAAGGGTAACTTCTGCATTTGGATCACTCATCTCAAGAATATTTCTTTCGATCTTGATCTTAGAAGAACCTTCCTCAAAATATTCCTTTGTCTGTAATTTTACTGTCAGTCCGTTAAACTCGATGGTTACCGGGTCCAGTGTCAGGATTCTGGTATTACCTTCCTGTGAGAAATGTGCATGTGTCGGGCAGAGGCACAGATCCACTTCCTCACCCTTGTAACAGAGCTTTGCACTTCTGACGGTTCCTTCTCCGGCATAATGTGTAAAGTATCCGGCACGGTACTTCTCCTGAATCAGGAATGGATAAGAAGCATCCTGTACGTGAGGTGTTCCGATACCAACCGGCCAGTTTAATTTTGCAACATATGGACGAAGGTCAACAATCGCACCACCCTGATCCATATTGACGCAGGCTCTCATAAACGGATCGCAGTACCAGAACAGCTGCTTGTCGGATCCATATAAAATATCTCTCCAAAGAGCACATTCCGGCTCTGTATAACGTTTCTCGTCGGTAATGCCTTTCTTCTTTCTATAGTGATCTGCGAACTCGGACATGGTCATGTCTACCAGCTTGCCCTCTTTCTTCAGATCTCCGTAATACTTACATCCATCACTGTATGACTTTAACAGCAGTTCATATGGAGCCTCCCAGCGGCCCATCTTGTTCATCCATCCTGGTCCGACGAACATCATGTTGTAAGCAT
Source organism: Lachnospiraceae bacterium UBA7598 (assembly GCA_002474415.1). Lineage (GTDB taxonomy): Bacteria > Bacillota > Clostridia > Lachnospirales > Lachnospiraceae > Roseburia. Next base: position 10,834 of record DLQV01000194.1, on the reverse strand, counting down.
ATCCATTGTTGTACTTTTCCAGATCCCGATACTGGTCGATCAGGTTATACAGATACGGATACTCCCAGGTCTTTGTATCATAAATCATACCGCGGAGCACGTTCTGTGGATGTGTACCGAAGTTTGATCCATTTCCGTCATAGCATGCAATCAGGTCACGGGAAAGGTGTGGGATGGCTACGATTCCACTGTCCTCTGCCTGATTTGCTGCCGGTGCATGTGTATTCTGCTTGGATGGAATCCATGGTGCCCATGGGCCGCCATCGAAGAGTGTATACCAGGAGTTGTTGCAGGTATGATATGCTTTCGGGCCTTCCTCCCAGCAGGTAGCTACCGCACACTTCACAGATGGGTAAGCTTCCTTCACATAATTGATCAGTTCTGCATCCATATAGTAAGAACCGGTTGACTCCGGATAAAAGCCGAAACGATCATGGAATTTCTCGAACACATCATTGACGATTGCCTTCTTGTCTTCCATGGAAAACATCCAGATACAGAAATCTTTTGTCTTGTATTTCTCACGGAACTCTTCGCAAGGCAGTCCCAAAAGGGAAAGTGCGATCTCGTCTCCATAGACTTCATGATCATGTTTTGCGATCTCAACCGCTTCATCATTAAACAAAGAAGCATACGTCATCTGAATGGTAACCTTCAGGCCATTCTCATGTGCCAGTCTCTGCTGTGTCTTGAAAATATCAAGAGACTCTGTAAGTAAAGCCTTATCTCCGATATCCTCTTCCTTTCCCTGTCCGGTCACGGTTGCAGAATACTCTGGAACCATCTCCGGGCGATGGATGATGTTTACAATAAATTTGTCCATCTCGTTCTCCCTCCGCTAGATGTATTTTATTTCTGGACTGCGTTTTGCGCAATCGGTTGTTCTATGGTTCTAGTATAGCAAGAGAGTCTCACAGTGTCAATGTACAATTTCGATATATTTCGTTTTCTTTTTTGCACACATTTCACAAATGCAAGCATATTCTTTTTTATTTGCGCAATCGGTTGTTTTTCGTATTTTCCAACGCTTTTCGTATTTTTTAGTATGTTTTTCATGCATATAGGAATCCTATTTTGCGCAAATTCATCTATTTCTTCGGCATCCAAACATAAAAACAGCCATTTGGCTGCACCCTGGCATTCCAAATGACTGTTTTCATGTTTTTTGATTTTAAAGTTCGTGATAATATGGACAGATATCCTCGTAATGTCCATCTTTCATCCGAAATCCTTTTGGAATTGTTCCAAGCTGCACAAACCCAAGACGTTCATACAGATGTCTTGCGTGGATATTCGTTGCCACTACTGCATTAAACTGCAGCACACCAAAGCCATGCATTCTTCCCTGTCTAAGGCAATCGATCACCAGCTTTTCTCCTATATGCAGTCCGCGGGACTCCCGGCTTACTGCATAACTGGCATTGCAGATATGTCCACAGCGCCCGACATTATTCGGATGCAGAATATAAAGACCGTATACCTTTCCGGTATCCTCGTCCTCAGCCACTGCATCGTATGTCTGTGCCGCAAAAAACTCCCGTCCGGTCTTAGGTGTAAGCAATTCTTCCTGCGGAAATGCGACACCGTCCTCCACAACTTCATTCCAGATGCGGATCATATCCTCTAAATCCTGTTCTCTGTACTCCCGAATACGAATCTTCATAATTTCTTTACGCCTGTCTTCTATAAAATTAGTGATGGAATAAACGGATTCCGGTAAAGCTCATAACCATACCGTATTTATTACATGTCTCGATCACATTGTCATCACGTACGGATCCACCCGGTTCTGCCACATACTTCACGCCGCTCTTGTGTGCGCGCTCAATATTGTCGCCAAATGGGAAAAACGCATCCGATCCCAGTGCCACATCGGTATTTTTATCCAGCCATGCGCGCTTCTCTTCTGCGGTAAATACCGCCGGTTTTACCTTAAAAATCTTCTCCCATGCTCCGTCTGCAAGGACATCCATATAATCTTCGCCCATGTACAGATCAATGGCATTGTCGCGGTCCGCACGCTTAATACCATCGACAAACTGCAGTCCTAAAACCTGTGGAGACTGACGCAGCCACCAGTTATCTGCCTTAGAACCTGCCAGACGGGTACAATGAATACGGGACTGCTGCCCTGCTCCGATACCGATTGCCTGTCCGCCCTTGACATAACATACAGAGTTAGACTGTGTATACTTTAAAGTGATCATGGAAATTGCCAGATCAATCTTTGCCTGCTCCGGCAGTTCTTTGTTCTCTGTCACAATATTGTCAAAGAAATCATCTCCGATATGAAGTTCATTTCTTCCCTGCTCGAAGGTGATACCAAATACATCCTTATGCTCGATCGGAGCCGGCTCGTATGCCGGATCAATCTCGATCACACAGTAATTGCCCTTCTTTTTCTGCTTTAAAATCTCCAAAGCTTCCTCGGTATATCCCGGAGCGATCACGCCATCGGAAACTTCACGCTTGATGACCTTTGCTGTTGCTGCATCACAGACATCCGACAGAGAAATAAAATCTCCGAATGAAGACATACGGTCTGCACCTCTGGCACGGATATAGGCATTTGCAAGTGGTGTAAACTCGATATCCATATCATCAACCCAGTAAATTTTCTTTTCCACGTCAGACAGTGGAAGTCCTACTGCTGCACCAGCCGGGGAAACATGTTTGAAAGAAGTTGCTGCCGGAAGTCCGGTTGCCTTCTTTAATTCTTTTACCAGCTGCCATCCATTGAAAGCATCCAGAAAATTGATATATCCGGCTCTTCCGCAGAGCACCTTAATCGGCAGATCTTTGCCATTTGCCATATAGATTCTGGCCGGTTTCTGATTTGGGTTACATCCGTATTTTAATTCATATTCCTGCATGATTTTCTCCTTTTTTAACAATCCACTCTTATTTATTCTTGTTTACAATTCTTGACTCATATGTTCCAGTCGCAATATCGATAAAACGGACAAACAGGGAAACTTTATTATCCTCATTTAAATTGTCCCATACCATTTTCGTAAATGTATCGATATCTCCATCAATATCAACCCAGGTTGGTTCTCCCTCGAAACTTGGCAGTGGATTTCCGTCCCCCATATAAGTATGGATAAAATGTCCTTCTCCGGCAACCGGGTTGCTGTATGCAAACGTGTAACGGTTGCATGCATCCGGATTTCCGTTGTTGCTCTTTAAAATAGACATTGCATAATTGAACTCGCCATTGTCAATATGCATGATACCGGAAATACGTGGAGTATAATTTGGTGCGTCCGGCTCAAATTCTCTGGTGCGCAGCGCCTGCTCAAATGTCTGCTGCTTATCCATCAGCTCATAAATCGTATCCGTCTGATCTCCGTTTGTCACAATCGTCTTGTTGCCAAGCACACGAACCGGTGCGTAAATAATCAAGCTTGGATCTTCCAGCTTGGATGGATCAAATGCCTGTGTGCGGATGCCCTCGCCATCCTCTACAAATACACGATTACGGCTGTTTGCGCTTCTTCCCATAATAAAATAAGCAGTTACCGCCTTCTTTCCATCCTTGGAACGTCCGATCACAATACCACGTCCCGGATATGTTGTTGCGCCTAATTCTTTACTGAGTGCTACCTTCTGCATTTGTTTCTCCTTTCGCAAATACGCCTAAAATAAATAAAACCGACACATCCGGGAACCCACATTTCAATCAAATACATATTTCATGTATTTCCCTGCAATGTGCTGTGCCCAGACGGTCGGCCCCTGCGGTACATCTTTGATGTATCGCCCTACCTGCGGTGCTTCTCCTGCGGTACATCTCTGATGTATCGCCTTATCTGCGGTACTTCTCTGATGTATCGCAAGTATCGCCCTATCTGCGGTGCAATCTTTGGATCTGTCACCTTTATATCTCTTGTTATACTCCACGTGGTTCTTCCACTTATCCGTCAGTCATATAACTAAATTTATTTAAGCATGGAAAGTTCCTCTTGTCAAGAGATCTTCTGTTATTTCATCGTTACTATTCACTCACATGTTACTGTTCACAGGTTACCCTGCGAACAGTAACTTCGCAGCCCCATATAAAGTTTTGCTTCGCAAAAGGGGGCTGCTCACACCCACATCACGTTCATACGCACCTGAACAGCATAGTGTTCAGGTGCTGAGTGAACAGTAACCTAACACCTTCCGCAATTGGTACATGGCACACATCCCCGGCGCTTAAGCTTTGGACGCCAGTCGGAAATCTGTGTGTCATCCCCGGATTTCCAATGCCCGGTATGATAACGGTCGGACACGGTCAGTGTCGCGTGTTCCTGCCGGATTACAAGTGGATATAATGTAATCTGCTCCGGCTGCATACAGTTTTGATGCAGTACCGGAGCATAGTTATGTCCGTTTATGGTGATCTGCTGGTCGTAAGTTACGATCTCACAGATCTCTTTTTTTTGCGTAATAGCAGGTGCTTTTGCACATACATATTGTTTTGGAATTTCATAAGCGCCGATCGTGAAAGCTCCGGCAATCGTTTCTATGTTCTGCATGAGGGCAGCGCTCTTTTCTACTTTATGATTCCTTGTATTATAGTATCAAAATTGAATAACTGTAAAGGGGGATTTTTTATATTCTTTTAGAATTGCTTTAGGATCTGTTAAGTTTTGTCCCCCATACTAACAGATGTTTCCATAAATAATAAACATCTGGAGGCTACAATGAATAACATATTAGAATATCTGGAATGTACCGCAGCGTGTTTTCCTGAGAGAACGGCCGTTGAAGATGACGTATGTTCTGTTACGTGGAAAGAACTGCTTACCACGGCAAAGCAGGTGGGAAGTGTTCTTGCAAAACGTATTTCTTTTCAGGAACCGGTTGCAATTCTGACAGAAAAAAGTGTAAAAACACTGGCACTCATGCTTGGGGTTGTGTATGCGGGAGGATTTTATGTCGTTGTGGACCCGGCACAGCCGGCGGAAAGAATGAAACAGATTCTGCACACGTTACAACCGGCATTGATTCTGGTGGAAAACGATCCGGCAGAAAAAACGCAGGAATGGAATGGTGAAAATATTCTGGTGGCACAATCTGTTTTTTGCAGCGGAAAAACAATTCATGAGGAACTTTTGCGGGAGCGGCGGAAAAGAAGCAGCGATGATGACATTTTGTATGGCATTTTCACATCGGGTTCGACGGGGGAACCGAAAGGTATCACCGTAACACATCGTGCGGTTATTGATTTTATTACACACTTTATAGAAACTTTTGGCTTTACGAAAGAAGATCACATTGGAAATCAGGCACCGTTTGATTTTGATGTGTCTGTCAAAGATATCTATACCTGCATCATGACAGGGGCAAAGCTGGTGATTCTCCCCAGAAAACTGTTTTCCACACCACCACTACTTCTGGATTGGCTGTGTGAAAAAAAGGTAACGGTTCTTATCTGGGCGGTGTCCGCACTGACGCTGGTTTCTTCTTTGAAAGGGCTTGCGTACCGGGTGCCGGAATCTGTGCGGATGGTTCTTTTCAGTGGAGAGGTTATGCCCGTGCAGCAGTTGATTCTGTGGCAGAAAGCATTGCCGGAAGCTGCATTTATAAATTTGTACGGACCAAGTGAGATTACCTGCAATTGTACATTTTACAGAGTACCGCAGCACATTTCTGAGGATGTCAGGATTCCGATTGGATATCCGTTTGATGGAAGGAAAGTTTTTCTGCTTGATCAAAATGGAAAAGAAGTCACACAGAAAGGCAGGAAAGGGGAAATCTGTGTCAGTGGGGAATCCCTTGCAAAAGGATATTATCATAATCCGCAGGAAACACAAAAACATTTCTTCCTCTGGAATCATCAAATGACATATCGCACAGGTGATCTGGGATTTTACGGTGAAAAAAAGGAACTGTATTTTGCCGGACGGAAAGATTTTCAGATTAAGCATATGGGACATCGCATTGAACTGGAAGAAATCGAACGGGCATTGAACAGGATGGATGGAGTCGAGAAAAGCTGTTGTCTGCTCGACCAGAAGAAAAATCAGCTTGTGGCATTTTATCAGGGAGAAGCAGAGAAAAACCAGATTCGGGCACAGCTGAAAAAGCAGGTTCCGATTTATATGGTTCCACATAAAATGATCCGGATTTCGGCTTTTCCGTTAAATAAAAACGGTAAGACAGACCGTAAAGAACTGTACCGCAAACTGGAGGTGGGATGAGATGCGGCAGGAATTATTACAGGAAGCGGTAAGCAGGTTTCATACACCACTTTACGTGTATGATCTGGATCAGCTGTATGCCGGCGTACATACCATACGTGAGGTATTGAAAGAAAAAGCAGATCTTTGTTATGCGATGAAAGCCAACACATTTTTGACCAGACAGATGTCTACACTGGTGGACCGGGTGGAAGTGTGTTCGATGGGAGAATTCCGTATTTGCAAGGAGCTTGAAATTCCACCGGAAAAAATTCTGATTTCAGGGGTGCTGAAAAAGAAAAATGAATTGTCGGAAATATTGGATGTTTATCAGGGAGACTGTTGTTATACCGTTGAATCTGAGCAGCAGTACCGGTATCTTGGGGAATGGAGCAGTTGTCATAAGACATCGATTCATATTTTTATTCGTTTAAGCAGTGGAAATCAGTTTGGCGTGGATAAACAATCGGTTCTTCGGATGATACGTGGAAAAAAGCAGTATCCGTATCTGGTTATTCAGGGAATTCATTATTTTTCCGGTACACAGAAACATATCAAACAGTGTGTGAAGGAATTACAGATGCTGGATGATTTTCTGAATGATCTTGAAAAGAGGACAAAAATTACAATACCGGAGCTGGAATACGGACCGGGATTGTCTGTTTCGTATTTTAAAGGGCAGGAGGATACAAGGATCTGCGACCTGAAAAACATAATTGCGACAGCACAACAGATGAAATGGGGCGGAAAACTGGTGCTGGAAATGGGGCGGGCACTGGTTGCAGACTGTGGATGTTATCTGACGCGTGTGGAAGAGTGCAAATGTGAGAATCAGAAAAATTATGCAATTACAGATGGGGGAATGCATCAGATGCATTATGACGGACAGATCCGGGGGATGTATCAGCCGAACATCCGGTTATTGCCGGAAAGAGAAGATACAGAAGAAAGCTGGACCGTATGTGGAAGTTTATGCACTGTCAACGATGTGCTGGTGCAGGACCTAAAGGGAAAAGCTCTTCAGACAGGGGATATTCTTGTTTTTGAAAAAACGGGTGCGTATTCTGCAATGGAAGGGATGGCACTGTTTTTAAGTCATGAACTGCCCGCGGTGGTTACTTACCGGGAAACAAGAGGCTGGGAAAAAGTACGCCGGGAGCAGGAAACCTATGGATACAATATGGAAAGGAAGGTAAAAAATGGACGAGTTATTAGAAATATTAAATGGAATGGATGACACAATTGCATGGGAAAAAGAAACCGCATTGATTGATGAGCATATTCTTGATTCGTTTGCAATTATTACGCTGGTCAGCGAAATCAGTGATACGTTTGGTGTGGATATTGATGCTTCTGAACTGGTTCCGGCAAATTTTAATTCGGTAAAAGCAATCTATGCCATGATTCAGAGACTGGAGGCATAACATGGCGTACACATCAGCGGAATTCCTGTTTATTTTTTTACCGGTTGTACTGCTTGTGTATCAGCTTACTTCACAAAAATGGCGCTGGGTTGTACTTCTGCTGGCGGGATATGTATACTTTTTCTCATTCAGTGGACTGCTCGTACTTGTTCTGATCGGAACAACACTGTTTACGTATGGAATCAGTGTTGGATTGCAGCACTTTGGAAAAGAGCATAAAAAACAGGCAAAACGACTGCTGACATTTGGAATTTTAGTTTTACTCGGAATACTGGCATATTTAAAATACTATAATTTCTTTGCACAGAATGCAAATGTGGTCATGGGACATCTGGGCCTGGGAGAAGCATTCACTTTAAGAAAACTCATACTTCCGATTGGCATTTCCTACTATACCTTACAGGCAATCGGTTATCTGGCGGATGTTTACTGGGGAAAAATTGTGGTAGAAAAAAGTCCGTGGAAACTGGCACTGTTTCTTGCCTTTTTTCCACAGATCATGGAAGGACCAATCAGTATGTACAGTCAGACGGCAGATGCATTATGGGAAGGAAAACCAATTACGCAAAAGCAGCTGACGGATGGTGGCGTTCGCATTTTGTGGGGATTGTTTAAAAAGATGGTAATCGCGGACCGGCTGAGTATTCCGGTGCAGATTATTTTTAACAATTACCGGCAGTATAGTGGTGTTGTCATTCTTGCAGGCGCAGTTTGCTATACGGTACAGCTTTATATGGAATTTTCAGGCGGTATGGATATCGTGCTGGGAGTTGGCAGGATGTTTGGCATTACGCTTCCGGAAAATTTCCGACAGCCATTTGCATCCCGCAGTGCATCGGAATTCTGGCGCAGATGGCACATTACACTGGGGGCGTGGTTTAAAACGTATGTATTTTATCCGGTGTCGGTATCGGGACTGGTAAAGAAATGGTCACGTTTCGGGAAAAAACATTGCGGAAAATATATCACAAAACTTGGAGTATCTGCGCTTGCGTTATTTCCTGTCTGGCTTGGAAACGGATTGTGGCATGGGGCACAGTGGAATTATATATTTTATGGAATGTACTATTTTGTAATTTTGATGCTGGAGGTTGCACTGGAACCGGTAAAGAAGAAACTGCCGCAGATTCCGTTTCTGTCTGTTGCAAAAACATGGATCATTATATTTACAGGGGAGATGTTTTTCCGAGCAAAAGATGTCGCAGCAGGTTTTCAGATGTTTGGGAGCATATTTCACAGGTTTTCCCTTACACCATTGTTCGATGGAACGTTTGCACGGTTCCGGCTGGATTATTGTGACTGGATAATTGTTCTGGCGGGCGTTTTTCTTGTTGCAGTTATTGGAAGAATGAAAGAGCACAAGATCTGTGTCCATGAAACGATTACAGGTCTGAAAACTCCACTGCGCTGGTGTTGTTATTATGGTTTGTTTTTTCTTGTGATAATTTTTGGAGCGTATGGCGTGGGATATCAGAAGGTGGATTTGATTTATGCAGGGTTTTAAAAGAAAAGTTGCCTTTTTTGGCATTTTGTTTATGCTGTGTTTTATTTTATCAGAGTTTCTGGTGCATGCAGCAAATGAGGACATTGGATTGTTAAAAGGAAAAAATTTAAGCTTTATGCAGATACAGAAGGAACCAAAGAATACCGTTGATGTGCTTTTTGTGGGTGACAGTCTGGCGTATAGTGGATTTTCGCCTATGCAGATGTGGAAAGATTATGGAATTGCATCTATGGTCGGAGCACAGTCCGGACAGAAAATGCAGGATACATATCTGACGATAAAAAAGGCGGTTGAGAACCAGAAAATAAAGCTTGTAGTGCTGGAATCCAATGTGCTGTATCGCAGACAGGGAAATCTGGAAGGAATGAAATCTTTTATCTCACAAAAAGCGGAGCAGTGGTTTCCGATAATTCAGTATCACGATATGTGGAAAACCGTTTTGTTTGGAAAACGATATGACAGACAAAATTATAAAGGTTATCTGTTACGCAGTACGGGATATCCTTATACCATGGGAACCTATATGTCTGCATCTGAAGGAAGAAAGCCTGTTTCTAAAGAAAACCGTATGTGGCTGTATAAAATCAGAAAACTATGCAAAGAAAATCGGGCACAGTTTCTTTTGGTCAGTATGCCATCCCCGAAAAATTATTCGATGGAAAAACATAATGCATTGCAGTCTTATGCCGGAAAACATAAGATGGCATATCTGGATCTGAATCTGAAAACAGATGAAATAAAGATTGACTGGCAGACAGATACCCGCGATGGCGGGGATCACCTGAATGTGTGGGGAGCGACCAAAACCAGCCGATTTCTGGGAAAGTATCTGGCAGAACATTATGAATTGCAGGATCACAGAGGAGAGAAACGTTATGCCTCCTGGGGAACGTTATGTAAGAAATACGAACAAAAAATAAGACAGGAATTGCAGTACCGGAAGGAAGGGGCGTATGCTATGATAGAAGAGTGAGGTGAAGAAAGATGAGCAAAAATCAGATATTGATTATAGAAGATGATGCGGATATCCGGGAGGGGGTGCGCATTTTGCTGGAAAGTGAAAATTACGGTGTGCTGGAGGCAGAAAGCGGAGAAAAAGGGCTTAAAATGCTCAGTGATGAACTGGATCTTGTGATTCTTGATATTATGATGCCCGGAATGTCAGGGCTTCGTACCTGTGAGGAAATCCGTAAGACATCTAATGTACCGGTATTGTTTCTTACGGCAAAGGCCCAGGAATCCGATAAACTGATCGGGCTGATGGCTGGTGGGGATGATTATCTGCCGAAGCCATTTTCCTATGCAGAACTTCTTGGCAGAGTGAAAGCTCTGGTCCGCCGTTATAATATTTACTGTGGCAGGGCACAGGAGGAACAGAAGCTGGAGGATTCTTATCTGGAATATAAAGAATTACGGTTGAACACAGAATATAATGAAAGTTTCATAAAAGGCAAGTCTCTGGAGCTGTCGGATATTGAGTATCGGATGTTACGGCTGCTGATGCAGCATCCACAGAAAATTTTTTCTGCGCAGAATCTGTATGAAAGTGTGTGGGATGAGCCATATTTTTATTCCTGTAACGGAACGGTTATGGTCCATATCCGGAATCTGCGGGTAAAGATTGAAGAAGATCCGAAGAATCCGCAGTATATTAAAACCGTCTGGGGAAAGGGGTATAAATTTGATCCAAAGTAAAAAACATTCTTTGTATGTACAGCTTTTGGTGCTTCTGGTGACAG
>DLQV01000072.1 GCA_002474415.1 Lachnospiraceae bacterium UBA7598 | reverse complement strand
TCCGTGCCACATCACAAATTGCCATCAAAGCATAATAATTAACCCGATTCGGATAATGTACTGCTGGATGATAGTAATCAATCACTAATGTATCTTTCCACAAAGCCAACATATTATCCCATGTATCTTCATCTTGCAATTCTTCTCCTAACACAAGTTTTAATAAACTGCGATTATTCCCGCAAACAATAATATCTGGTTGAATAATTTCCAGCATCATACTCACAAATATTCCGGCAAAAAGCATTGTGTATCGCCTACGTCCATATGACTACTTTTCTCCCATGATCTGTATAGACTATCACACCTCATTGATATATCCAAAGATACCGTACTTATCAAAGTTTTTGCCACATCTGCGCCGGAAAATTCTTTGAAAAATCATTGAAAATGTTCTCCTCCTTCTTTTGCCAATTCTATAATTAAATGTGCCTTAGATTTTATAATCTCAACAAATTTTTCAACCTGTTTGTCAGAATATCCATTGACTTCTTTTATTTCATAAGTCGGCAAATAATAAGTCATATTATGAAATCCATCTTTTTCATCCGGCGTTTCAACATACACTTTTATAGTTCCATCTTCTTTCATATCAGAATGCACTATTTCAGTTTCATCATTCAATTTCATAAACAAATACATCATAAAATTATAATAACAAATTACCTTTTTATTTACAATCAAATATTAGAAAGCCCTTCACGCTATGGGACACACCATCGTGTGCCCCATAGCGCGAAGGGCTTTTATCCATCCTCTTATTTCTTTTACACCCGTCTCAAACCAGGTTTTATTTTCCCTCAAACTGTACGACAGATTCCACGTCATAGTCCTTTAAGACTTCCCGTCCGTTAAGATCGCTCAACTCAATGAGAAACAGCATCTTTACCACTTCACCGCCAAGTTCCTCTACCAGTTCCGCAGCAGCTTTCATGGTTCCGCCGGTTGCAATCAGATCATCCAAAAGTACAACCTTTTCTCCTTTTTTAACGGCATCTTTATGCATTTCAATCGTTGCCGTGCCGTACTCCAGATTATATGTTTTTTCAACTGTCTCACATGGCAGTTTTCCCTTTTTACGAATCGGTACAAACGGCTTATGCATGACATAAGCAAGTGGTGCTCCAAAGATAAAACCTCTGGATTCTGCTCCGGCGATCACATCAAAATCAACGCCCTCTAAGCGTTTCGCCAGTTCATCAATGGAAAGCTTCAGTGCATCTGCATCCTGCAGTACACTTGTGACATCACGGAAAATAATTCCCTTCTCCGGGAAATCCGGGATACTGCGAATGTACTCTTTTAACTCTTTCATCCTCTTACCTCACTACTGCACGAATTTCTTCGCGTTTTTGACTTTTGACGTTTCTATTATAAGGCTTTCCCCACGCAAGCGCAACTCTCACTTGACTTTTTTCCATTCATGCGTGCGCCTTGTGACCTCTTTCACCGTCAGGATTTCCTCTGCCACCGTAAACCGGATGTCATAATCAGCAAATGCCATCCCGTAGATATAATCCGGCTTTTTGTTGTATGCCGCCCTGGGATCCTGTGCCAGAACCTCAAGAAGCGGTTTGCGCAGATGTTCCGGTATCTGTGCCTGCAATTCATCCGGAAATACTACCGGTATCTGAAACTCCCGGAATTCTTCCGCAAAGCCGTTTTCTGCCTCCGGATGGGCATCTACGTACGGCAGATATGGTTTGATATCGAAAAGCGGCGTGTGATCAAGCAGATCCAGCCCGGAAACCGTAAGAACCGGTCCAAGCTTCTGATCGATGCGTACCTTTTCAAGTTTCACACATGAAAGTCCGATGGAATTCGGGCGAAAGGGGGAACGTGTGGCAAACACGCCCCGCTTTTCTTTTCCCCCTAGGCGTGGGGGCGCTACAGTTGCATGAAAGGTATCCTGCTTTGCCTTAGAAAACTCCCAGAGCAGCCACAGATGAGAAAACTCTTCGATTCCACGCACCGCATCCGGATTCCGGAATTTCGGTGTAAAGATGATCTCTCCACAGGTGCTCTCCGCCAGCCCGCTCTGTCTGGGAATTCCAAATTTTTCTTTATACGGGGTCTCTACATAAGCTATATATTCCATATCCGTCCTTACATCTGATAAAACCGCAGATTTTCTTTCAGTTCCGGTGTGATCTCTCCGCCGGCAGCCTCATATTTATCGTAAACAGAACGGAACCGCTGCAGTTTCTTTCTGTTTTCCGCATCAAGTCTGTGAAATGCATTCTGATACTGCGGATTCGTGGCCAGTCCCTGGCGGATATCCTTTGCAAACGGACAATACCTTGCCAGGATGTCCCTTGCCACCTTATTCAGTCGGAAACTTCCCTGTGACTCATACTTCATCCACGCCTGATAATCCTTGACAAATACCTCACGGTAACTGTTGCGCGCACGGGACAGTGCTGTCTTGATCTTTTCCTTTGCATCTGCGGAAAGATCTGAATTTTTGCGATAATACTGAATAAAATCACAGTACTCCGCAGTAAGCGATTTCTCACGGATATCGTTCCAATATACGCCCTGCACACGTCTGCAGATCTCCCAGCGGTAACGGCCGATACATTCTACCATCTGATCATCGAGATCCACTGCGGAAAAGATTGGAAACAGAAAGCGCGCCGGTGTATCGATTTTGACACCGGATGTCTCCTGCCACATCAGGGTACGGGTTCCTGCATTTGGCATCAGAATCACATCCGGCAGAATCTCCTTTTTGATCCATTCCTGATTGATTCCACGATCCGGATCGGAAAACATGACATCATGATAGAGCGCAGAATAATCCACACAGCGCACTTTATTAATGGCATTCTCAATTTTTTCTGCGGTAACTGCCATCTTTTCCACGGTATTGATGAAATCCTCTTCCATCAGAATCGGACAAAATGTTGTCACACGGCCATAGGTCACACGGTTTCCGGAGGTAAACATATTTCGGATCTCAAACTGGACTTTCTGCCGGTTGTCATTTTTATAGCTTACCATCTGCTCTTCCGTGATATTTCCAGTTCTCTTTTCTTCGAGCAGGAAAGCGTTGAAATCCTGATCAAACTCATTGCGGGATGGTTCTTTCTTTCCCTGATAGATCTGCACCAGCCAGTCATAGATCGTGTACACATGGCCCGAATGGAACAGTCCCAGCGAATCAGTCAGATTATACAGCGCATTCGTGTTGGTTTCTCCAAGCGCATCTGCATCCATAAATCCAAAATTAAAAAACATCATCATGATCGGTGATGGTTTGACCAATTTCTCAACCGATCGCATAAACGCTTTGGTATAAATATCGTAAAAAACTTTTGTAATCTCCCTGCGCAGCTGTCTTGCCTCGTTGTCCGTCGACATCATATCCGGCAGTTCCCGGTACTGCTGCACAATGCTGTGAAAATCTTTGATCGTATCGCTACCATACCCCGCATACTCCATAATATGTGCAATACAGTCCTCGCGCATAATATTGATCCGTCCCTCCGATTCCTGGGAAAAATCGTAATTTTCACAAAGTTCATGGGCCTCTTCCATCTGCTTTTTGTCATATACCTCAAGCTTTGTCATGACATCCACCATATTTAACAGACGCTTTTTGATCTCGGAAATGTCCTGCTTTTTCTGCGACTGCTGCACTGCCATCGCAAAAAACAGATGAAAGATATCGTCTTTGGAATCCGAAAATAAAATATCCCGGTTGTATTGCAGATAATTTACCATCTCACCGATTCCCTGCGTCACACGGCGCATCTGTGCGGCTGCTTCCATGATCGCTCCCACACACAGACTGTCATCCTTGATCATCAGCTGCATATATTCTTTCAGATAGCTTCGGACCAGACTGTTACTGTTGGCAATCTCCCAGTTTTCCGCGCGGTGCTGCATCTTTAAAGCCGCAAACTGTTCCATACGCGGAAATTCCTGTTCATCGAGAAGTTTCTCGCTGCACAGATTTTTGTATTCGCTGTACAAAGCCTCCGCAGCATTATGTAAAAGTATGCATTTTTTCTGCAGACTGGCATACAAACACAGCGCCTGATGCCGCTGTTCCACTGCCGTACGCAAAAAAATCGGACGGAAATTCTCATGCTCTGACAAAATTTTCCGCAGATCCTGTGCATTTTTACATGGGATCACAATCAGTGTCGTATCTTCATTGGCGACATAATCGCAGGCAAACCATTCGTTTTCGAGAATTCCCACGATTGCATTCCGGTGCATAATGATCTCTGCAAATGCAAACTGCCGGATCACCGATCCCTCCTGGATCAGATACCATTCCATCACCTTGTCCTGTTTTCTGGCAAGGGTTTCTCCCTTTTTTACCTTTAAAACATTCATGTACTACTGCTCCTTGTCTGCGCTGCCGGACAACTGAAACGCTATATGATCTACCGTAAGTCCGGTGGCTCCAAAATATAATCTCATATAATGATGTCCTTCAAACGTATCAAATTGAATCTGCTGTGTCACCCACTGTCCTTTTGATCCACGGAAAGACATTGTTCCTTTGATGATATTGTCCAGATATACCGTTACCGGAAGCTGTGCCAGATCATCCAGATCCGATTTCACTTTCATCTGCAGTTCATAAATTCCGGCTTTCATATCCAGATCCGCAAGTATTTCTTTTCCCTGATGTGTATCCCAACCGTCACCGGAAATGCGGATATTTCCCTGCTCATCTGCCACAAATTTCATCATCTTTGAGACATCCAGATCATCTTTTGCTGCACTCTTTCGATCTTCAAGCTCTTCCGGAGAAATCCGGTCCATCTCATACAGCATTGCCGGAGATTTTAGTACAAACTGCAATATATTGATGGCATTTCTCTGCAGCTGTCCTCTCGTAAGATTTCCCTTTTGGAATTCTTCTAACATATCATCCTGCTGCATATCCTGCGCATCTGCAGTCACCATATATACATCATTCTGTGCTGCTGCCATAACTGCATGTATCCGTGGATCCGATGGCTGTCCCTCATGGTTTGCCTTTGCCCACCAGTCAGTCATGACAATGCCGGAAAATCCCCAGTCTTTGCGCAATACAATGGTATTAAGATCATAACTTCCTGCAGTCCACACCCCGTTGACCGGACCGTATGTAGTCATAACCGAACGGGCCGGTCCTTCTTTTACCGCAATTTCAAATCCTTTCAGATAAATTTCCCGCAGTGCCCGCACAGAAATAATCGAATCCGCCTCATGGCGTTTCGTTTCCTGATTGTTTGCCGCAAAATGCTTGACCGACGTGCCCACACCCTGTGACTGGATGCCGCGCACGAACGCCGAGGCAATCTTTCCTGAGACAACAGGGTCTTCGGAATAGTACTCGAAATTGCGTCCGCAAAGCGAATTTCTCTGTATGTTGACTCCCGGGGCAAGCAGGACATCAGCTCCATATTCAAGAACCTCATTTCCCATCGCCTCACCGACGCTGCGGACAAGAGCAACATCCCAAGAAGAGGCCAAAGCAGTCTCCACCGGGAATGCCGTACAGTAGTATGTGCGTGAGTCACCCTCCCTCACGGGATCTATGCGAAGTCCGGCCGGACCATCAGCGAGCACGGTCGCCGGAATCCCCAGACGCTCGATGGAAGAAGTCGTCCCGGCCGCTCCTTTCAGAACATTGCTGGAAGAACTCGTAGCCTCGTGACCCGGCTCATAATGATTTTGCGAACCTACAAGAAGCGCGGCCTTTTCCTCAAGCGTCATGCTTCTCAATACATCCTCCGGAGAAGTGTCTCCGAGGCGAGCCTGCGCTGCCCCCGCCAACGGAAGCGCAATCAGGCAGATAATAGTTATCAGTTTCTTCATTTTGAATTATCTCAATAAAGTGGTGTCCTTTCGGGTTCAGGCTGAATCTCCAGCCTCTGTCAAAATTGACCCGTTGTCAGTGAGTTCCTAAAGTGGCAGAATCTTTCCGTCTTCGATGAAGAGAGGCTTGATGCAGACCTGTGTCTTTCCCTGTTTTTTGCGGAAGAACACAATCCGAAGCTTTCC
>DLQV01000169.1:11027-12911 GCA_002474415.1 Lachnospiraceae bacterium UBA7598 | reverse complement strand
TACAATCATCTGCCTTGTTTCGTTTTTACTTGCCGTAGGGATTTCATTTTTGCTGACAAAGAATTTCCAACATGAATTGTTGCTTCATGATTATGGAGTTTCCGGCTACCAACTGAACCATGAGGATGAATTGCAGATTTCAGCTTTTACTTCACTGCCAAACGAGAATGATATAGAACGCGGTAGGGAGGCTCTGGCTTCTATTGGATATGATGAAACGACCTCCATGCGTTTTCTTCCTGCTGTCCAGACATACCGAAATCAGACAGTGCTTTCTATATTTATGCTGTTGGTTTTCCTGTTTGGGGCAATCTACTTATCGCTCTTTTTCTATCTTCAACGCCAACACAAGGCTTTCAGTAATGCTGAAAATACTATCCGTCAATTTCTGGACGGTAATACCACATCCCGTATCGAATGTTCACAAGCTGGCGACTGGTATAGCCTTTTTCATGCCATCAATGAAATGGCGACTATCCTCTCTGCTCATGCTGAGAACCAGAGGCAGACAAAAGAATTTTTGCAGGACATTATTTCAGATGTATCACATCAGATTAAAACGCCGCTGTCTGCCCTGAAAATGTACCATGAGATTATAGAGAGCCATAAAGATGATGCCGCAACCGTAAGTAGCTTTATCGAAAAATCTCAAAGAGAAATCAAGCGGATGGAAGATGTGATTTACACCTTGCTGAAACTGGCGCGTCTGGATGCAGGGATTATCCAGATGGAGAAATCGGAAGAAAATGTTTCCATTCTTATGCAGGATGTTTTAGAACGCTTTGAAACTTGGGCGGAACGGGAGCATAAAACAATTATGCTTTCCGGCAAAGAAGATGTTATTTTATTATGTGATGCCTTATGGGTATCGGAAGCCATCGGCAATATTATAAAAAACGCTTTGGAGCATACAGAAAACGGCGGCCATATCGGAGTAAAATGGAGCCAGTCTCCTTTAATGACACAAATTGAAATTTCCGATGATGGAAAAGGGATACACCCGGAAGATCTGTATAATATTTTCAAACGGTTTTACCGCAGTCGTCTTTCTTCGGATGTTCATGGCATTGGCCTTGGTCTGCCATTGACGAAATCCATTGTAGAAGCACACGGCGGAACAGTCTCCGTGACCAGCATACCCGGAATGGGAACTACATTTACATTGAGTTTCATCAACCTTACAAATGAGTAAGATGCAGGTCACTTGGAAGTAAGTCAAAGGGGGTATGATAGGTTCATAAAGGAGGTAACGAATATGAATATTCTTGAAGTACAAGACCTGTGCAAGACCTATGGTACAGGGGAAACCGAGGTTCATGCACTGAGCCATGTTTCATTTTCCGTTCGCAAAGGCGAATTTATTGCCATCATCGGCGAGTCGGGTTCTGGCAAAAGTACCTTGCTGAATGTGATCGGCGCTCTGGACAGTGCCACTTCCGGCAAGGTATGGATTGATGGACAGGATATTTTTTCTATGCCGGAGAAAAAATTAACCGTGTTCCGGCGTCAGCACATTGGATTTATCTTTCAATCGTTCAATTTGATCCCGGAACTGAATGTGGAACAGAATATCACTTTCCCGTTGCTGCTTGACTATAAGCGACCGGATCAGAAATTTGTCAACGAGCTGCTGAATGTGTTGGGGCTGACTGAACGACGCCACAATCTGCCCAGCCAGCTTTCCGGTGGCCAGCAGCAGCGTGTGGCGATTGGCCGGGCATTAGTCACGCGTCCAGCCCTGATTATGGCAGATGAACCGACTGGAAATTTGGACAGCAAAAATAGTCAGGAAGTTCTGGCTTTATTGCAAACCATGTCGGACAGGTATCAACAGACCATTTTGATGATAACCCACAACAAAAATCATGCCAGCGCAGCAGACCG
>DLQV01000169.1:5683-10979 GCA_002474415.1 Lachnospiraceae bacterium UBA7598 | reverse complement strand
GCCGATGGTGTGTTAAAGGATTTGGGGGTGTCGTCGCGTTGAAAAGCTATCTTGGATTGGTGCCGCAGTATGAAAAGGTACACCGTAAGAATAATCGAATTTCGGTTATCTGCATTGCACTTTCGGTATTGCTGGTAACTGCTATTTTCAGCATGGCCGACATGGCGCTGCTCGCACAGAAAAATTATTTTATCAAAATAAATGGGGAATACCATATCAGTTTGACCGATATAGATGAACAGACGGCAGAACTCGTAAAAGCGCGGATAGATGTTGCCCTGTGCGGATGGGTCTATCAAGGAAGTGCTGGCTCTATCGCCTCCAAAGCGGTCAGCTTCGCAGGTGCGAATGAGGACACCTTTTCCACTTTGACAGAAATGGACATGGAAAGCGGCTCATACCCCACCCAGCCCGATGAAGCATTATTGAATAAATCGGCTTTGGAACAGTTGGGCCTTGTGGTTGGCGACACCGTGACCGTTACAGTGCCAGACGGTTCCAGCCGGGAATATCGCATTACCGGTGTCCTTGCCGATATGGGAAGTTTGCTTAAAGCGGATGTATATGGCATGATATTGGACGAGGACGGTTTTCGACAAATTGCGGATGAAAATGCCAAAAACGGAACCACTTTCCGTGTCCAGTTCAAAGATGGTGTAAACATTCAGGAGGCCATGAATGAAATAAAAGTGCAATATGGCCTTTCAGACAGCCAGGTAAGCGAAAATACGGCGCTCCTTGGATTGATGGGACAAAGTGAAAATAGCACAATGCAATCCCTATATCTCGTTGCAGGCTTTCTTGTCCTTTTGGTGCTGATTGCCGGTGCAGTAATGATTGCCTCCAGCTTTAACACAAATGTTCTGGAACGGGTTCGGTTCTATGGGCTTTTGAGGTGCTTGGGTGCATCCAAATCACAGGTAAAGCACTTCGTCATTCTTCAGGGGCTGCGCCAAAGTATGAAAGGTGTACCGATTGGGCTGGTTGCCGGACAGATCATTACATGGTGTGCCTGCCTCTTGCTGAAATCCATAAGTGGGGAACGCTTTTCAGAAATACCGCTTTTTCAGTTCAGTGTAAGCGGTCTGATTGCTGGTGCGGTGATCGGTTTTCTGATTGTGCTGCTGGCATCCTTTTCCCCGGCGAAAAAGGCGTCTAAAGTATCGCCGGTAACTGCCATCAGCGGCAGTACACAGCTTACACAGAACAAGAGGGCCGCAAATACAAAGCTGTTCCATATTGAAACCAGCATGGGAATTTTCCATGCACTATCCGGCAAAAAGAATGTATTCCTTATGACCTGCTCGTTTGCTATCAGTATTATGATGTTCCTGTCGTTTCAGGTAATGGTAGTCTTTCTCGATCAGGGGATGCCTGCGCTTTCTCCATCGGCAGCGGATGTATCCATTACAATGGGAAGTACGCCTCTGGACAAGTCGCTGGTAGAACAGATCAGTGAAACGGAAGGTGTTGACAAGGTTTTTGGCCGTATGGAAATGGCTGGCCTTTCTATTTCTTCAGATATGGGAGAAGGAAGTATCACCCTCATTTCCTACAATGATAACCAATTCAGGTGGGCAAAAGAAGAATTGAATAAGGGCAGTATCACGCCTGCTATGGAAAATACAGATAGTGTTTTGGTCACTTATCAGGATGGCGTAAACTGGAATGTTGGAGATACTGTAGTCCTTCATACAACTTCCGGCGATCAACAGGTAACGATTGCCGGAATACTGGCAACGTCTACGGCCAGTGCGGTCAACGGTGCAGGCAGCAGCGGATATATGATCTGCTCGGAACAGACATTTACCGCTTTGGTTGGTGATTTGGGCTATACGACGATTGATATTCAGCTTTCTTCTGTTGGTGGGGACGATACTGTTTCCACAATACGGAGCATGATCCCATCCGACAGCAATGTTTCAGATAAGAGAATTAGCAATTCCGAGTCCCAAAGCTCCTACTATACAGGTGCGGTGTTTATTTATGGCTTCCTCATCATTATTGCACTTATCACCGTGTTTAATATTTTTAACAGTATGAATGCCAGCGTTGCGTCCAGAACAAGGCAATACGGCATTATGCGTTCTATTGGAATGGGCGCAAATCAGCTTTATAAGATGATTGCGGCGGAAGCCTTTACCTATGCGACACTTGGCTGTATTGCCGGATGTATATTGGGGCTGCCTCTGAACAAGCTGATGTTCCAGTTTTTGATCGCAGATAAATGGGGAACTGCATGGCAAATCCCTGTGGGTTCACTTCTTTTGATTGTGTTTCTCTGCCTTGCGTCTGCGGCGATTGCGATTAGACACCCCATCCGGCAAATTAGCAGAATGGCAATCGTGGACACAATTAAGTTCCAGCAATAATTCTATCGAATAGCAAACGCCAAAGGCTGGCCTTCTATTTCTTCGGAGGGCCAGCTTTTGGCCATCCATCTTACCAATGAGTAAGATGGATATCACTTGGAGGTAAGATTGAATTTATAAAATAAAGGCAATAGAGGTGTTTCTGCCGGACGACGGTAAAAGAAAAAAGCCGTCGTAAAGCAGACACATTCTCGCGCCTATGAAGCGGCGGCTTTGAGAAAAATCAGAGCCGCCGTTTCTTTGCGTTTACACAAACCAATGACGACTTGCAGGGACACGGTAGCCGATTGGAGGTTATTTTGCCGTGTCCCGTTTGCTTTTTCAAAGCTCGCATGATTTACATCAGTTAAAACAGACAAAGAAAAAAACGAAAAAAATAATAACAAGGAAAGGGTGGTAAAAACTTTTAATTGCTATAAAGCACGTGATTCAAAGTATTTGGAGGGTGATGAAATATAGTTTAAGAATAGATAAGAAGCAGGATGATAGGGATGAAACCCAATGTCCTGCTTCTTATTTTACTCGGTGCGAACAGTAATATATTTTTGATTTCTACTGTTTGGAAGTGTCATTTTAAGTGTACTGGAATAAAGAGGATAGATGAGGAATGGATTGAAAGGCACTAATAGGATGTATAATTTTGTTGAAAATTGCTAAAAACAAATTACAATATAAAATATGAGACTTTATCTCATAAAACTGTTGTAAAAATGAAGAAATAGAATATAATAAAGGATATAGGCAAGAAGTTTGGACAAATGGAGGTAAATAAGATGTTATGCCAATTTACAGTGAAAAATTTTAAGAGTATACGGGATGAGGTAACATTTGACATGCAGGCTGCCGCCATTTCTGAGCATGAAGACAGAATTATAAAAGATAAAGATGAGGAATTATATTTACCAGTATCTGCTGTATACGGACCAAATGGTGGAGGAAAATCCAACGTTCTTGAAGCGTTGCACAGTCTGGTTACGAAAGTACTGAGACCATTATATGCTACAAGTAATAACGAAGAGATTGCAATGAAAATGAAAAAGCTTGTGATAGAGCCATTTGCTTTTGATGAAGAAACAAGAAATGAGTCAACGGAATTTGAACTTTTTTTTAGAACGGAAATGGCAGAGTATCGCTATGAATTGACTGTAAAAAAAGAAGTGATTGAATACGAAAGGCTGGATCGTATAAAATTGGAGACAGGACGGAAATCAGCACTTTTTGAACGGGATGAAGATGAAATTACTTTGAAAGGTGCATTTGCAAGATTGAAAACCAGTGATGAGTTATCCGATACATTGCCACTGTTATCGTATCTTGGAATCACTTATAGCAAAAACGAAGTGGTGCAGGATGTACTTGACTGGTTTGATGAAGAAATTGAATTCTTGAATTACGGAAGTCCTATGCAGGAATTGCGAATGGCTGTTTCGAAGTCAGAGGATGTAAAAAGACTGATGCTTCAGATGATTCAGGAGATGGATTTAGATATCGTTGATTTCCGTGTAGAAGAAAAGGAAAATGACCGGATTGAAGTGTTTACAAAACACGTAGTAGATGAATATGAAGCAGAACTGAATTTGTTTGATGAATCCAGTGGAACAAAGAAATTGTTTGGTCTGCTTCCATTTATTGCGAAAAGTTTATTAAGAGGAACAACACTTGTAATTGATGAATTGGATGCAAAGATACATCCCGTTTTACTTAAATACCTTATTATGATGTTCAGTAATATGGAAAAGAATAAAAAAGGTGCACAGTTGATTTTTACATCACATGATTTGTCTACTATGAACAGCGAAGTTTTCAGAAGAGACGAAATCTGGTTTGTAGCTAAAGGAAACCGTCAGAATTCAAAATTATACTCTCTTGTAGAATTTAAAAATAAGAAAGGTGAATCTGTACGGAAGGATGCGAAGTTTGATAAACAGTATCTGGAAGGAAAATATGGTGCAGATCCTTACCTCAGAAAGATTATAGATTGGGGGATGGTGAATGGCTAAAAGGGGCAGAAAAGAGAAAGATAACTGGAAGAAGAAACGCCGGCAGGAATATCTGGAAAAGAAAGAATTCCGCTACTATATTTTCTGCGAAGGACAGGCAACGGAACCTAAGTATTTTCAAGGATTTAAACGGTATATCGAGGATAATCCCATTTATCGAGATATGGTTTTGATCGAAATTGAAGGCTGTCAGGCTGAGACGATGCGTGTGATCGGAAAGGCTGAAGAGTATGTACGTGAAAATAAGATTACAAAAGGGCAGATATGGTGTGTCTATGATAAAGATAGTTTTCCATCCAGTGATGTTAATGGAGTAGTTCAGCGGGCAGAAGTATTAAATCAAAAGAATCCGGATCTTCAGTATCATGCGGCGTGGAGTAATGAGTGTATTGAATTCTGGTTTATATTGCATTTCGCATATTACACGGCAAATAATCACAGATCCGAGTATAAGAAGTTTTTGAATGACAAGTTTCAAGAACTGGGTATTGGGAAGTATGAGAAAAATATGAATGACATATTTGAAACGTTGATGAATGGCGGAAGTCCGAAGTTGGCAATTCGATATGCGAGACGGATTATTAAAAAGGGAGAAGGAAAGACACCGGCGGAGATAGCACCCGGAACGAAGGTGTATGAGTTGGTGGAAGAACTGGCGAAGTATTTGCCGGAGGAACAGAAGAAGCTTTTTAGGTAGATATACAAGGGAAAAGAATAATGAAAATGCGAGTTTTAGATTTGAATTCAGGATTAGGTGGACGAATATATGCGTTTGAAAAAGCTGATTTTGAAGTTGTTGCAGCTATAGATAATGATGTTGAAAATTGTGAGATTATGACATCATGGATGGGAAAAGAAAAAATACTAAATTACGATTTACTTGAAGTGAATCCAGAAATTTTACCGAATGCCGAAATAATTACT
>DLQV01000169.1:3118-5647 GCA_002474415.1 Lachnospiraceae bacterium UBA7598 | reverse complement strand
CTGCAAAGTATATTCAACATCAATCATACGAATCAGGACGTATGAGATATGATGTGCCAAAAAATGAGAATACAGTCATTTTTGATATTATTTCGAAGAAGAATCCTGTTGCGTTTGTGTTAGAAGTTCCGGTAAGTAGCATAACTTCGAAGCGTCAAAATCTCGAAGAATATATACATAGATTTTATGAAATTGGATATAGCGTTTCGTATGTGGTTTATGATGAAATGAACTTTTCGGGATATCCTATGGTGGGAAGACAGGGATATATTGTAGGATGTAGAATTGGTTGTAATACAGAATTTGTATTTCCCAAGGCTATGTATGTTAACCCAGATAGAGAAGTGTTGCTTGAATCGCCTGAAAAAGTATATCCATGGTATAGAAAATTGAATTTTTCCACTAACGATTGGAAATCAGGGTGTCTATATCTTAGAACTAGAGGAATCCTTTCAAAAAATAAATATATTCATATGGGATATATGAGAGAAAATTTTTTGATAGATGAAATCGGTCCAAGAAGGTTTACACATAATGAACTTGCTTCGCTTAAAGGTCTTCATAATTATAATTACAATAGGCAAAGTAATAAAAATAGAATGTATAACAAAATTGCATATGCAACCAATGTCTATGTGGCAGAAGCAATTGCAAATGAACTTAAAGGATATCTTAGCTGTGAGCCTAAAAAATATGTGCATAAAGATTATGAGAATTCAACTAAAAATGCTTTCGAGAAAAAACGAGACCAGGAAAGAAAGATATTATTTCCTAAGCGAGTATTAAAAGAGATTAAAATTCAAAAATTAAAGGGTATAAATAATTTATCATTAAAATTTGATAAAAATATGATTGCATTGATGGGAGTAAATGGTTCAGGTAAGTCGACCATTCTTCATGCTTTGGCATGTTCGTATTCACCATATGAGAAAGGTGAAAATTATAAATTTAGCTATTTTTTTACACCGAATCCTGATGCTTCATGGAAAGGAAGTTGTTTTACAGTTGTAAATTATGATTTAAATGAGAAAAAGGAAGTTTCTAAAAAGTTTGAAAAAAAAGGAGATAGATGGGCTAGATATGATTCGCGTCCTCAAAGGGATGTCTATTTCATGGGGATTTCTTCATGCATTCCAGAAATTGAGTTAGAGAAAAAAACGACTTTCATAAATTATGTTTCAAAAATATTGAGTGATAAAATAAATGAGAAAATTATAATCACAGCATCGTATATATTAAACAAAGATTATGATGAATTATTATTGCATGAGGCCGGAAGAAAAAAATACATGGGTGTGCATACCAAAGGTGGAATAATTTATTCTGCATTAAGTATGGGAGCTGGTGAGCAACGTGTTATTAAAATTTTGCAAACAGTATATAGCGCAAATCAGTATTCGTTAGTTCTGATTGATGAAATAGATTTATTGTTACATGCAGAGGCTTTCCACAGACTAATAAAAAAATTGGAAGAAATAGCAACGGAAAAAAATTTGCAAATTATTTTTACAACGCATTCATTGGAAATGCAGTTTTTAAGTCAGTATGTGGATATTAGATATATAGAACAGCAGAATGATAGGATGTTAGTATATGATTCCATAAAACCAGATTTGTTATATAAGATGAGTGGCGAAATGAAGAGGGAGTATTCAATATATGTAGAAGATAGGTTTGCCGCGGCTATTGTACAACAAATTGCAATAAGTTTGGGAATGAAACGTTATATAAGTATTATTACCTATGGATCGATTGAAAACGCATTTGTAGTAGCAGCAGGAAAGGTTTTGAGCGAAGAAAATACGGAGAAAGTGCTTATAGTTACTGATGGAGATCGTTTTGTTACTTTAGAGGAAAAAGAAAAGCGTTTGAAAAATATTTTAACAGGTACAGAAGCGGGACATGATGAAAAAATTCGAAAAGCATTAAAAATGATTGTGCAATTCAATTTACCTGAGAAAACAGCACCAGAAGAGTATATTCATTCAATGCTGGTTTCGATGGATGATTCATACGAGTGTG
This sequence comes from Lachnospiraceae bacterium UBA7598, assembly GCA_002474415.1. Lineage (GTDB taxonomy): Bacteria > Bacillota > Clostridia > Lachnospirales > Lachnospiraceae > Roseburia. The sequence goes on along the minus strand of DLQV01000169.1, from coordinate 3,625 downwards.
TTGAATGTGCAAAAAATATTACAGGTGTAGATGATAGCCATGAGTGGATTGAACGTATTGTAGAACAAATGGGGATTGGTGAACAGATTTATTGTACAATAATGGACATAGTATCGGAGCATGAATTATGGGAACCATATATAGATAGTGTGTATGAGTGGATTAAGGAAAAAAAAGATGAGATAAAATTAGTTTCTATCGATGAGTAAATGTATGAAGAACTATATTTGGGTCTCCAAAGTTTTCAGTACGCAAAAGAACATAAAATCACCATTATAATAGAGGTGTGATAATGACAGAAAGCTGTCACTTCAACGATTAAAATTCGTTGAGTGGCAGCTTTTGTATTAGGGGAGTTTTTTCAGCCTTTCATTATTTTATTTCAGCAGATTCGAAATATTGATCACAAGTCCGTCGTAAATGCAAACGGGTATGTCATCATCGAAAATATATTGATCTGACATTTCTTCTTTCTCCAGATCATACACATTTACAGTTTTTGTAAGT
>DLQV01000169.1:1963-3037 GCA_002474415.1 Lachnospiraceae bacterium UBA7598 | reverse complement strand
ATAGTCGATCCGCTTGGTGCCGGGAGAAGCAACTTCCACAATCCAGTCCGGTGCACCATTGCAACCCCTGTCATCTAATTTGGATGGATCACAGATCACGCTGATATCCGGTTCTACATAGGTTTTATCGTCTGCATTCAAAAATACAGCGAATGGAGCAGGGTAGACTTCGCAGGAACCATTGTTTTTCTTGATATAATCACGGATTTCACCGGAAAAATTTGTGACAATTTTCTGATGAATCCGGTTTGGTGGTGCCATGTCGTAAACGACACCGTCGATCAGCTCTGCCCGCTGTCCTTCCGGAAGTGCGTAAATGTAATCAGTTGTATAAGTTTCCTTTTTTGCGAATGGCATAACGTACCTCCTTTACTTTTTGAGGTTTTTTTTAGGATAACACGGAAAATATTAAAAAGCAATGAAAAAAGATGTTATGATTGCATTGTGGGCATTCATACATGGAATTACATCGTTGGCAACTATAGATTATGTGTCTTACGATGGAAAATTCACTCATTTTTTCAAATTTTTATTCCTACAAAATTGTAGGCTGACTGTAAGGTTACAGTAATATTTCAGTGCTATTCTTTCAGGCGTAGACAAAACTATTTAGAAAGAGGTGTTTTAATCATGGACCTATTGGAAGTAAAAAATATCAGTAAGACGTATGGCAGTGGGGAAACCGCTGTAAAAGCACTGAAAAATGTCAGTTTTTCCGTTCCAAAAGGGGAATATGTGGCAATTGTCGGGGAATCCGGTTCCGGAAAAAGTACCCTGCTTAATATGGTAGGAGCGTTGGACATGCCTACGTCTGGCAAGGTACTGATCGATGGCAAAGATATTTTTGCAATGGATGACCGGAAACTGACGATTTTTCGGCGCCGGAATATTGGCTTTATTTTTCAGGCATTCAACCTGATCCCGGAACTTACCGTAGAGCAGAATATTATTTTCCCAATGCTTTTGGATTACCAGAAGCCGGATAAAAAATATCTGGAGGAACTTTTGACCGTGTTGAACTTAAAAGAGCGTCGAAACCACTTGCCAAATCAGCTTTCCGGAGGACAGCAGCAG
>DLQV01000169.1:304-1863 GCA_002474415.1 Lachnospiraceae bacterium UBA7598 | reverse complement strand
GAGCCGACAGGAAACCTTGACTCGCAGAATAGCAGCGAAGTCATTGCATTGCTTAAAGCAACATCAAAAAAATATGAGCAGACGATTCTTATGATTACCCATAACCGCAGTATTGCGCAGACGGCAGACCGCGTATTGCAGGTATCGGATGGCTGTCTCACCGATTTCGGGAGAGCACAGGATGTTCGGGGAACATCCGCCTGGCTTACACCGGAGGGGAAAGGAGACCGCGAATGAAAAGTTATCTGAGCCTTATTCCAATCTCGGCGAAAGTTCACCGTCGTCAAAATCGTATGACGCTGCTCTGTATCATTTTTGCAGTATTTATGGTGACAACGGTATTCAGTATGGCGGAAATGGGAATCCGGATGGAAGAAACCCGCCTGGTTGGAAAGCATGGAAATTTGTCGATGGGAGATTTGCTTGGCAGTTCCATGGGACAGGAACTTCTCCCTGTTGCGGTTATTCTGTTTCTGCTGATTCTGATTGCAGGGGTTTTGACGATTTCTGGAAGTATGAACAGCAGTGTTGCGCAGCGGATTAAATTTTTCGGGATGATGCGCTGTATTGGTATGAGTAAGCAGCAGATCGTTCATTTTGTGCGGCTGGAGGCATTGAACTGGTGTAAGACAGCGGTTCCCATTGGTCTTGCGCTGGGGATTGTTACAACATGGGGATTGTGTGCCGTCTTGCGTTTTCTGGTGGGAGAGGAATTTTCTGAGATTCCCTTATTTGGTGTCAGTATTGTCGGTATCGTCTGCGGTATTCTTGTGGGTGTGATTACAGTGTTGTTCGCCGCAAATGCCCCGGCGAAACGGGCTTCCAAAGTGTCTCCGGCTGCAGCGGTATCCGGAAATACGGGCAGTGAAAAAACAATCCGCCATGCGGCACATATCCGGTGGGGAAAAATCGAAACGGTGCTTGGTATCCACCATACTGTTTCTGATAAGAAAAATCTGATTTTGATGACCAGTTCTTTTGCACTCAGTATTATCCTGTTTTTCAGTTTTTCTGTGATGATTGATTTCGTGGACAATCTGATGCCGCAGTCGGCTGCCACATCGGATATTGATATTGCAAGTGATCATGGTAACACGATTCCATGTCATCTGGTTGCGGCTATTCAGGGAATGGACGGCGTCAAGGAGGTCTATGGACGGCGAAGTGCATTGAATCTTCCGGCTTCCTTTCACACAGACGAGAGCCTTTCCAATACCGTTGATTTCATTTCTTACGATGATTTTGATCTGCAGTGCCTCAAAAAAGACGGTAACCTGAAAAAAGGCAGCGATCTGTCAAAAGTTTTCGGGAACAGCAGATTTGTGCTGGCTACATCCGATGCGCACAGTACATGGAAAATCGGTGATACCGTTCGGCTTGGAGGGGAAAAACTTACGATAGCCGGACTGCTGAAAAATGATCCGTTCAGCGGTGATGGCCTGACAAATGGTAAAATCACATTGATTTCTTCCGGTGATACCTTTGTCCGTCTGACCGGAGAAGAAAATTATTCCCTTGTGATGGTACAGATGACTGGAAAAGCAGGGGATGAAGATGTT
>DLQV01000169.1:0-278 GCA_002474415.1 Lachnospiraceae bacterium UBA7598 | reverse complement strand
CGCAATTCAGAATGCTGTGGGAGCAAATTTCAGTTTCCGGGATAAGCGTGACGAGCGTACCACCGGAACCTATATGGCTTTCGTGTTCTGTGTCTATGCATTTCTGGCGGTCATTGCATTGGTATCGGTGTTGAATATTGTCAACAGTATTTCCATGAGTGTATCTGCAAGGATGAAGCAGTACGGTGCAATGAGGGCCGTGGGAATGGAGGAACGGCAGGTGACAAAAATGATTGCTGCCGAAGCGTTTACGTATGCTGTATCTGGCTGTACTGTCT
>DLQV01000236.1:5444-6124 GCA_002474415.1 Lachnospiraceae bacterium UBA7598 | reverse complement strand
AAAATTCATCACCGCCGATCCGGTACAGCTTTCCATAGCGGGAAAAAACTTTCTGCAGGATATGTACGGAATCAGTGATATATTTATCTCCGCAGTCATGTCCGAATTTGTCATTGTAATATTTTAAGTTGTTCAGGTCGAAAGCAAACAGCAGGAGATTGGTAAGTTTTTTCCTCTGGACCGTGTCTGCGTGAAAGGCGTTTCGATTGTAACATCCTGTCAGTAAATCTTTTTCTGCAAGTTCACGATAGAGAGCAGCGCGGCGGCCGGCATCAATTTCCTTTAAGGATACCAAAGCGGTATCGCATGCGAGAATTATGATAAATATCAGCATAGCGATGCGCCCTGCGGGCCCGACGTCCTGCGAACCGTGGTAGTAGCTTAACATATCGGAAAGAAGTGCACCGATTAAGGCTATAGATCCTATGGTACAGATCCACAGGGCATGTGTGACCGTATGGTGGTAAAATTTACTGCAAATCGTATAAATGAAGTAAAAAACACCAACGCCAATCATGATATGGGTCATCCAGAGGGTGTGGACCAGATCCTGTCGGTTTGTAAACTGAAGAAACAAAACGATTGTAATTTCAGCAACATCCATTCAGACCAGAATGCGACAGAGATACCGGTCATTTGCCTGCAGGTAATGCCGGACAAACATCAAAAAAGGAATCGGC
>DLQV01000236.1:0-5434 GCA_002474415.1 Lachnospiraceae bacterium UBA7598 | reverse complement strand
CAACAGGATGCGGGAAGCGTAAGAGCGGAAAACCGGGTTCTGCAACAGAAGAATGGCAGAGCCGGTTTCCAGACAAAACCATGCACCGAGCTCTGTTGTAAAAATTCCAAGATACAGCAGAGACTTGCTTACGTATGCCCATTGGTGAACAAACAGCCAGTAGGAAAGCATCAGGATACCAAGTGCTACATTCATGATGCCAAGTACGAGAGGAACAACGGATTTTAACAGCTCCAGGCGAAACATATGGACACCATCTCCCTGATAGAAAATGGGATCGGATGTCTGCTTATCCGGGGTGCAGTTGGTGAGTGTGATAAGAATACTGCGGGTATGATCCGGTATGGTAATCATTTCACAGTCGCGTCCGGTCGTATGCAGAATACTGTCCGCTTTGAGATTGCGGGAGTAGAGCAGTTTTCCATCCGCTTCCACAACCACCGTCTGATGCTGCGTGAAAAACATCAGTGTAGGTGCTTTTTCTGTCCAGAGAACGTCAGATATGCGGTAAACAGAAGTTGCAGAAGATACTTTGATGACTTTAGATGGAGTGAGTGTCCGAACACGGTTGTCGACACTGTGATTGCTGAGACTGCTCGAGGTACGGAACCATCCGAATATCAGGGTGATGGCAGCAATTATCAGAAGAAACAGGTAAAGTGTACTGGTTTTCTTATATTTTGTAAAATTAGGTTTTTTCATAGCAGGTAATCTCCATAAAATCGAATGTATGCCTAATGGTTTCATTATAACGTAAAAGATGGAAAATGAAAATCTCCATTTTTGTAAATTTTATGTATTTTTATGAAAACTTTAAATAAAAATATTGACAGTATCCATGGATTATATGATAATGAACTGGATTTAAAAATACACAATAAGGGAGCTTTCGGAAAGAAGGCTGAGAGTAAGCTGTATTGCTTTGACCTGTAACCTGATTTGGATAATGCCAACGTAGGGAAAAATGGAATTTACCGCATACGTATAAGCATTGTACGTGTGCTTTTTTTATTTTTGCAGGTTTTTGTTTTACACAGGAAGGGAGAAACCAATGAGAGAATACAAAACGCAGATGGAAGCTGCAAGAAAAGGAATTGTAACAGAAGAATTAAAGAAAGTTGCACAGAAGGAACGCATGAGCGTAGAACAGCTGATGCCGCTGGTAGCAGCCGGAAAAGTTGCCATCTGTGCAAATAAAAACCATAAGTGCCTGGATCCACAGGGAGTGGGCTCCATGCTCCGGACCAAAATCAATGTCAATCTCGGAGTATCCAGAGACTGGAAAGATTATGATATTGAAATGCAGAAAGTAATGGCGGCAGTGGATATGGGAGCAGATGCGATTATGGATCTGTCTTCCCATGGAGATACGACCGGATTCCGCAGAAAACTGACATCGGAATGTCCGGCAATGATTGGTACTGTACCGGTATATGATTCTGTGATACACTATCAGAGAGACCTGGCGACACTTACCGCAAAAGATTTTATTGATGTCGTACGTCTGCATGCGGAAGATGGGGTGGACTTTGTCACACTTCATTGTGGCATTACCAGAAAAACAATCGATCAGATCAAAAACCACAAGCGTAAAATGAATATTGTATCTCGTGGCGGCTCTTTGGTATTTGCGTGGATGACCATGACAGGGGAAGAAAATCCATTCTATGAATATTATGATGAAATTCTTGACATCTGCCGGGAGTATGATGTGACGATTTCTTTGGGAGATGCCTGCCGTCCGGGATGTCTGGCAGATGCTTCGGATGTATGCCAGATAGAGGAACTTGTCCGTCTGGGAGAACTGACCAAACGTGCATGGGAAAAAGATGTACAGGTTATGGTAGAAGGACCGGGACATATGCCGATGGATCAGATTGCCGCAAACATGAAGATTCAGCAGACGATCTGTATGGGAGCACCGTTCTATGTATTAGGACCTCTGGTGACAGATATTGCACCGGGATATGATCATATTACTTCTGCCATCGGCGGGGCCATTGCGGCAGCCAATGGTGCAGCGTTCCTCTGCTATGTGACACCGGCAGAGCATCTGGCACTTCCAAATGTAGAGGATGTCAAACAGGGAATCATGGCATCAAAGATTGCTGCACATGCGGCAGATATCGCAAAGCATGTACCGGGTGCCATGGAGATGGACAATAAAATGGCAGATGCAAGAAGAGTACTGGACTGGGAAGCACAGTGGGCATGTGCCATGGACCCGGAGACAGCAAAATCCATCCGTGCAGATCGTGCACCGGAACAGGATGATACCTGTTCCATGTGTGGTAAATTCTGTGCGGTCCGCAGTATGAACAAAGCATTGAATGGAGAGTATATTGACATCTTATAGGAGGATGTTTTATGACTTTACAGCAGCTGAAATACGTTACAACCGTCGCTCAGACCGGGACAATCAGTGACGCGGCAAAAAAATTATTTATTTCACAGCCGAGTCTGACCAAAGCGGTCAAAGAGCTGGAAAAGGAGATGGGGATTACCATCTTTGAACGGACAAACCGCGGAATTGTCATATCCAAAGAGGGTGAGACATTTTTAGGGTATGCCAGACAGGTATTGGAGCAGGCGGCGCTGCTGGAGGAAACTTATAAGAAAAAGGCTGGGCGGAAGCAGGAGTTTAGTGTTTCCACCCAGCACTATTCGTTTGCAGTCAATGCATTTGTGGAGCTGATTGAACAGTACGGAAGTGAAAAATATGATTTCTGTCTGCGGGAAACCCAGACATATGAAATCATAGAGGATGTCGCGCAGATGAAAAGTGAGATCGGGATTCTCTATCTGAATGATTTTAACCGTACGGTTCTTGAAAAGCTGATCAAAGAACATGATCTTGTGTTTACGGAACTTTTTGTGGCAAAACCACATATTTTTGTGAGTACCAGAAATCCGTTGTCACACAAGAAATCTGTAACGATAGAGGAATTAGAGCCATACCCGTATCTTTCTTTTGAACAGGGAGAACACAATTCTTTTTATTTCTCTGAGGAGATATTCAGCACCGTGGACCGGCCGAAAAATATCCGTGTCAGGGACCGGGCGACACTGTTTAATCTGTTGATTGGCCTGAATGGTTATACCATCTGCAGTGGGGTGATCGACGAAGAATTAAATGGAGAGAATATTGTTGCTGTTCCATTAGAAGCACAGGGGGATATGCATATCGGCACAGTGACGCACAAAAAGGTTCTGCCAAGCCGGTTAGGCGCCATTTACCGGGATGCTCTGGTCAGATACACACAAAATAAAATATAAATGATAAAAAATATCAGTGCAGGCTCTTGACGGGAGCCTGCATTTTCGTGTATTCTTTCCTTAAGTTAGAGATAACTAACTTAAGGAAGGGGTGACGGACTTGAGCAGAGAAACCTGGGAAATCATGCGAAAACTGCGTGGCGATGAGATCGAACTTCAGATTGCGTTTCAGTGTGCACCATTGATTACGGGATTAAAAGAATCAAATCTGCTGAATATCGGAAAGCAGGATTACCAGCGTATGAAAAATATTTTTAAAGAAAGTGATCTGTCGATTTATCCGTTGGGAATCCATGCAGGGAAGATTACGGTCTTTTTATATCATCAGGAACGCCTGGAAAAATTTTTTTCCAGAGAAAGTGTACGCGCATTGTTACATGAAATTGGCTATATCGACACAAACTTAAAACAGGTATTGCCAGTATTTCGCACACATTATCAGCAGTATCTGAAAGAAAAGAAAGATTTTCCGCATGAGATGGGACTTTTGCTTGGATATCCGCCAGAGGATGTGAAAGGATTCATTCATAACCAGGGGAGAAACTATTTGTATTCGGGGTACTGGAAAGTATATGACAGACCACATGAAAAAATTCAGCTGTTCCAGAAATATGAACATTCCAGGGAAAAACTGATCCAGTTTTTATCTTATGGAATGCGTATAGAGGAAATTATTGCAATGTGCAGTAATGCAGAAATCTGGCGGCTGTTGGATTGTGACTGCCAGTATGCATCATAAAAAAGAAAAGGAGAGTTTAAAATGAGCAAGATTTCAGTTGTATTTTGGACACAGGGTGGAAACACAGAGAGCATGGCAAATGCCATTGTGGAAGGAATTAAAGAAGCAGGCAAGGAGGCAGAAGCTGTATTTGTCAGTGATATGAATATTGATGAGTTAAAGGGAGAGGGCGTATTTGCATTGGGATGTCCTGCCATGGGAGCAGAGGTACTCGAAGAAAGCGAGATGGAACCATTTGTCGCAGATGTGGAAGGATTTGCTTCTGGAAAGAAAATTGGATTGTTTGGCTCTTATGGATGGGGAGACGGACAGTGGATGCGTGACTGGGAAGCACGTATGAGCGGAGCCGGCGCAACGATTGTGGGAGGAGAAGGTGTGATTTGTCAGGAAGCTCCGGATGCCGATGCAATTGAACAGTGTAAAGCACTTGGAAAAGCGCTTGCGAACGCATAGCAGTAAGAAAATTTTATGTGCTGGCATATGAGAACTCAGTAAGAAAAATGTCGGATAAGCTGAAAAAATATTATTTTGTTATTGACAACTTATGGACGTTAGCATATACTAACTGACGTAAGAGATGGAAATGATTCTCAATAAAGTCGCTTGCACGCGGCAGAAATTAGGAGGTTGTTTTTATGATGCCTTTAACAATGTGCAAAGCAGGAGAAGAGAATGAAATCAAGAAAATTGGTGGAAGAGAAGAGACAAGACGCCACCTTGAGAATCTTGGTTTTGTTGTCGGGGGAAAAGTGACTGTGATATCTGAAACGGATGGCAACATGATTGTAAATGTAAAGGAAGCACGTGTTGCAATCGGCAAAGATATGGCAAATAAAATAATGATTTAGAAAGGGAACAGCGATGAAGACATTAAAAGATGCAAAAGTTGGCGAGACTGTCAAAGTGACAAAGCTGACAGGCGAAGGCCCGGTAAAACGCCGTATCATGGACATGGGAATTACCAAAGGCGTAGAGATTTACGTCCGTAAAGTAGCTCCGCTCGGAGATCCGGTGGAAGTTACCGTAAGAGGCTACGAATTGTCTCTGCGTAAAGTCGATGCTGAAATGATTCAGGTAGAGTAAATTTTTTTTGTTGCTTGGTTAGTATATACTTACAAAAACTAGTGAATACTGATAAAAAGTAGCAACTTCAAATTTGGGCAAGGCAGATAAAACAAAATCGTGCGCCAGCACAGAAAAGAGGAGAATTATGGCAGTGAAAATTGCATTGGCAGGAAACCCGAACTGCGGAAAAACAACATTATTTAATGCACTGACCGGTTCCAATCAGTTTGTAGGAAACTGGCCGGGTGTTACGGTGGAGAAAAAAGAAGGTCGCCTGAAAAAACACGACGGCGTAATTATCACCGACCTTCCGGGAATCTATTCGCTTTCTCCGTACACACTGGAGGAAGTGGT
>DLQV01000154.1:713-2886 GCA_002474415.1 Lachnospiraceae bacterium UBA7598 | reverse complement strand
GGCGTCACTGTCCGTAAGACCTCTGGGTGGCCTCCGAGAACCGGAATCTGCTCCTTCTCACTTACCCGTGAGACTGCCGAAATCCATGCGCGCAGATCATTTTCACTTGCAGAGGTTGGGAGCAGAAGCGTCATTGTAATTCCCACCGGTTCTGCCCCACTGCATGCAAGATTATTCAATGCCGCATAAACGCCTGCTTCCGGAAATGCCTCCGTGCCAAATGTACGGCAGGCTTGTGCGGTAATAATCTGCTTTCCTGTGGAATCACCCACGACACCGAAATCTATTCCAACTCCCGGTGTCTGGGCTGCAGGATTATGAAGTTGTCGGAGAACCGAGCGCTTTAATATGGACTCGGATAATTTTCCTGCTTTCATATTATTCTTTTCTATTCGCTTTCCTTCGATGGCTGTGTTTTCTTTGTCGATGTATCCTTTGCAGGTGTTGTGTCTTTCTTGGTGTCCTGCTTTTTGGTATCCTGCTTTTTCGTGTCATCTGTCTTGGAATCTTCTTTTTTGGAGTTTTCATCCTTTTTCGAAGAATCCTCTTTTTTGTCTGTATCGTTCTTGTCTGTGTCTTCTTTTTTATCGGTATCTTCTTTCTTTTCGTCTTCCTTCTGCTCCTGTGCTTTCTGTGCAGCATTGGTCTTTAATCCGGCTGCGGCACTTCTTACCTTTGCCTCATCTCCGGTCGCAATGGCTGCCTTTAAAGCGGAAAGAGATTCACTCGTGGCATCTTTGGTACCAATGGTAATCATCTTCGGAGTTGCCTGATAATTACTCTTATTAAACAGATCCCTGCTCTGCTGTTTCCCATCCACTTTCACAATCTTCCATAACTGTGCAATGCATCCCGACTGCCCGGATTGTGTAACAGCAACCGAACCTGCCGCACGGGAACTATCCATCGTAAACTGCACCTTCGGATCTGTCTTTGAAACCGTCTCACTTTCAAATGAAATCTCACGGTTGGATGGTCTGGTTTCTTTTCCGTATACGTTAAAATGGATGATACCGCCACTGCAATATCCTTCGATATACACCGGTGCATCCAGATTATTTTTAAACTTCAGGTCTTTGTAATTTCCGGCAATGGCCGCATCCATGGACGGCTCCACATAATGAACCAGCATGGAATGATTAAACCGCATCGTAATTTCCAGTTCTGCCCGGATAACGGCATTATATAAAGTCGTTGCCACCTGACAGATTCCACCACCAAACGATTCCACTACGGTTCCATTCTGATACGCACCTGCCAGTTCGTATCCGTTCTCCTGGGTAAACGGGCTGACGGTCTTGGCCAGATCAAACTCTTCTCCCGGATAAAGGATTGTTCCATCTACTTTGCTCACTCCGGTTATGACATTTTTCGCGCGTCCGGCGCTGGAGCTTCCGAAGTTTGTCGTATAAGAGCCGATCAGATCCGTAATTTCCGCAAGTTCTTTTTCGTCTCCACGCGGTTCTACCGTCTTTGTAACCAGATCTATTTCGTTGTTGGAGCCGTCCCAGCCCTGTGCCAGAAAATCATTGATCGCATAGACAGAATTGACGACATCCACCTCGACGCCTTCTTTTCCTTTTACAAATTCAAACTTCCCATTGACACGCTTTAATCCATTGTCTATTGCGCCAACAGCAAGATCATCTGCGTTTTCATAAATTTTTTGTGCGGTTGCCTGCTTGTTTACACTCAGATGCATATCAAGGACCAGTTTTTTCTTTTTCAGATCCTGCAACGTCTTGTACCGGTTGATCAGACTTCCGGCGTGTCCCACCGCCATGGCTTCCTGTACGGCAGTATCTGCATCCGCAGTCACTCCCATATCTTCAGCCGTCATCTGCATCGAACCGGTTTCTCCTTTGAGTGTAAATGTTGTATCCATCAGACCATCCACATACTCTTCTATCGCAGATATTGCCTGATTTTCTGTCATTCCTCCAACATTTACATTTCCAATACAGACTCCATTCTCAATAGTCGCTTCCTCTGCAGCCATCGTCTGCGTATGGGTTCCAATCCCGACCACACAAACAAATGCCGTTGCAATTATTCCTAGCTTTGTTATCTTTTTCATATTCTTCCTTTTATATAATTTTAGCGTTATCTTGTATTTTATCATAAACAACCACTTTTTCAAGTGCCGCTATCCATAAATCAACGCAGAAACCAG
>DLQV01000154.1:0-635 GCA_002474415.1 Lachnospiraceae bacterium UBA7598 | reverse complement strand
GAACCATTAAAATTATACATACTATTCACCTCTTTCGCAAAATCAGTTATAATGAATACACAACATTATCAGAAAGGATTTCCATTATGTTTGTATTTCTTGCTATTTTTATTATTTTTTTGCTGTATATCAACTTTTTGATGCATAAAAATAGACGTGCTCAGGAAAATCTCGAAAAACAGTTCTGGGACCGGGAACACGATGCAAATTTCACGCGGAAAAAAGATATCAGCAATCTTAACTATCTTATCATAACAGAGGACAAAATACCACAGGACCTTGTTACGGATGCACAAAAAACACTGCTGGCACTTTGTGGCAAAAAAATGCTGAATCTTTCTTCGATGAGCAACACAGATCTCAAACTTGAATACGGAGTTGCTAATCTGGATGAACTCAGTGCATGTGATGACCGCTTTTCCACATTTGAAAGAAATGCCTCCACCTATGCACAGGAACTGGCAGATGCCGGATATATCGACAGTTCCAGACAGTTTCTTGAATTTGCAGTCTCCTGCCAGGTAGACAACAGCAGTATTTATACGCAGCTGGCGAAAATTTATCAGTCTGATGGCAATCACTCCGGGATCTCCCAGCTGGCAGAATCAGCCCGACAGCTTGCCCCATTTCCACAA
>DLQV01000158.1:3318-3510 GCA_002474415.1 Lachnospiraceae bacterium UBA7598 | reverse complement strand
CTCACGATATTCCCGCTCGAAGGGATCAAGTGGCACAATTCCGTTGCCTACTTCATCGCAGATAATGACTGTATCCGGATGTTTTTCCAGATAAGCCATACTTTCTTTTTCGGGGGATGGAGAATCCGGGGCACTTCCCTGCAATTTCTCTCGAAACCATACTTCAAAATTGTCCCAGATCCGTGTTTCCTC
>DLQV01000158.1:228-3276 GCA_002474415.1 Lachnospiraceae bacterium UBA7598 | reverse complement strand
ATGCCCCGCACCTGTGTTACATATGCTTTTTTCCCCTGAGCAATGCCGCCAATGTATAATTCCATACTTCAAACTCCAATTAGAATTGATATAAAAATATTCTATCATATTTTTCTCATATAGTGAAAATTTGTTTTTATTGCAACTATATATAGTTGCAGTTTGTTTGTTTTTGAGTATAATGTAATTAACAGAGGGACATCATATGGGACAGAAAGAAAAATTAATTCAACGTCTAAAATCCAGACCAAAAGATTTTACATTTCAGGAAGCGGAAACCCTGCTCGGATATTTAGACTATAAACGCTCAAATAAAGGAAAAACCAGTGGTTCACGCGTTGTTTTCGAAAGCACAGAACACGCAAATATATTGTTACATAAACCACATCCAAATAACGAACTGAAAAATTATCAGATCAAACAGCTTATTACTTTTTTAGAACAGGAGGGATTATTATGAATAACACAATTCAGTATAAAGGCTATGTTGGAAGTATTGAATTTTCAGAAGAAGATAAAATTTTTTACGGAAAAGTTCTCGGAATCCGTTCGTTAATCTCCTATGAAGGTGAAAATGCTACTGAGCTGATCGATGATTTTCATCAGGCTGTGGATGATTATCTGGAATTATGTAAAGAATCCGGTCAAACACCGGAAACCGCTTTCAAGGGAAGTTTTAATGTACGGATTTCTCCTGAGCTGCACAAAAAAGTATTTGTTTATGCAATGGCACATCAGATTTCCATGAACCGATATATCGAAGAAACACTTGCCAAATCTCCAGCAGCTCTCGAAGAAGTCTGATCTGCATGAAAAACATGGCGGTTACAGCAGACACGACACTGCTGCCGCCACCGCCATTGCGCCTTCACACAAGGTAAGAAAATAGCCCGCAGTATCTCCGGTTATTCCACCAAATTCCCTGTAACTGCGCCAGCGATAGTAACCAAACACTGCAAATGCCGCCGCCACCGCAAAAATTCCCGCCGGAAGCGAAAGCCAGAGCATAAACAGTACACACAACAACGTCTGTGCATAAAGTGCCCCTTTTACCCCGCGCTCATGTGCGGTACTCGCAAAATGATAAAGCATCCCATCACTTTTTGCAGAACGGAAGGAGACCACACTCAGACCGCTCAGGCAGCGGGACAGGAAAAATCCACAACAAAACACTTCCAGCGCACGGTAATCCACAATCTGGGAAAGAGCCGCCACATAAATCAACCCGAATTCCGCCAGCTTGATCACGGAAAAAGCTCCAATATGGGAATCCTTTAAAATTTCCAGTTTTCGCTCCCTGGGCTGATACGAATGCAACGCATCCATGGTATCCATAAACCCATCCACATGGAAGCCCCCGGTGATGATAAGCGGGATCGCAGCTGATATCAGAATAAATGCAAGCGTACTGATTCCCAATAACGCAGACAATCGAAACCATCCCCAGAGGATGGCGCCGATCACTGCCCCGATCCACGGAAAAAAACACATGCTGTAACGCATATCTTCTTCTTTCCACACAAATTGTGGCATCGGAATTTTTGAATAGGTGGAAAACGCCACCGCGATTCCTCTAATGATGTGCATAACCTGCTTCCTTTCTCTCTTTTACCGGAACCGGAATACCGACAACGACTTCGGACACCGTATCCGCCAGCGCCGCCACTCCCGTATTGATGCGTCCGAGTGCACGGATATATGCCTGTGTCGTTGCATCATAGGAAATGCCATCCTCAAACACGTTATTGCTGACAATCACCAACTCGTCCACTTTTGTGGAAAGGCTTTTGATTCCCTGCAATATGTGTCCGACAACCGCATCTTCCGAAACGATGTCCGCACCGGAAAACATCTCATTTGCAACCAGATTGGACATACATTCCAGCAGGGCACATCGGGGACGTTCCGTAACATTTTGCCCTGTGCAATCCGGTGTTTCCATGGCTTGCTGTGCCCCTTCCGAAAAATCTACCTCCCCGATATCCCGCGGCTGCTCCATCGTAACAAATCCTTTTCCGGCGCGGAGTTTCCGGTGTCTTGCAACTTTTTTTTCGCCCTCCGCATCGTACACCTGCATGGTTGCGATATAATATTTATTCGTTTTTCCGTCCAGCAGATGCTCTGCGTAAGCCGATTTTCCGCTACCGCTTCCGCCCAAAACCAAAGTGATCATTCTGTTTCCTCATACCGCTCGTACTGCGCAATTTCCATCGTATCAAATGTTGTCTGATCCTCGTAGAGTGCCAGCGCCAGATCCAGAAGGGAAAACAGCATCACGGCTCCTGTGCCTTCACCAAGCCCCAGTCCCGCATCAATAACCGGGTGAAGTCTCAGTTCCTCCGCGATCCATTTTGCCGCAGGTTCCTTGCTCAGATGGCTCGGCAGGACAAATTCCCGCACGCCCGGCACGATCTTTTCCGCCACCAGTGCCGCCACCGATGAGATCAGCCCGTCCAGAACGACCGGCACATGATACAACGCTCCGCCAATGCATACACCTGCCATTCCCGCGATATCCAGACCGCCGAATGCCGCCAGCATGGAAAGCGCATTCTCTGACCGGATCTCTTTTTCATATTTCTCCAGCGCCTGCGCAATGACCTGCTGCTTGCGCAACAGCCCCGCATCGTTTAATCCGGCACCACGTCCGGTCACTTCTTCTGCTGTGCGTCCGGTCAGCGCCGCCACAAGCATGCTGCTCGTCGTCGTATTCCCGATTCCCATCTCTCCGGTGCCGATCAGCTGATAGCCTTTTTCTTTGCACTCCCGGACCAGATCAATTCCCACAGACAATGCCTGCAACGCTTCTTCCTCTGTCATTGCAGGTTCCCGCAGAAAATCGCGCGTGCCCTGCATCACTTTGCGGTCGCGCACACCCGGCAGCGTTTCTTTTGTGTTGATTCCAATATCGACCGGGATCACGTCCACGCCGGCGCGGCGCGCCATTTTGCCAACCGAGCTTGCCTGCTGCCCCATGAATCCTGCAACCACAGCGGTTACTTCCTGTCCGGACTGACTGACTCCTTCTGCGACAATGCCATTGTCTGC
>DLQV01000158.1:0-156 GCA_002474415.1 Lachnospiraceae bacterium UBA7598 | reverse complement strand
CTGCTGCTTCCTGTGATTGCGCCAATCTGTGCAAACATTGTCTCAAACTGCCCCAGGCCATCCAGCGGTTTGGCAATTTTATCCCAGTTGGCTTTTACCTGCGCGTAGATCTGTGTGTCCGGTGGAATGATATGAAATTGCTCTAATTCTTTTCTC
>DLQV01000287.1 GCA_002474415.1 Lachnospiraceae bacterium UBA7598 | reverse complement strand
TTCTCATACAAATCTCTCCCCTGATTTTGCAAGTAAATCCTACATAAAAATATGGTATATTTATTGTAAAATAATGCCTGGATTTTCTGTACCCGTTTTTTTAGTGAAAAAATATTATGTTTTTCGACATTTCCGATCAAACCCGTATTTTCCGTAAACACGCGCCAAAATCTATCTTTATTTTTTTAGGTTTTCGTCAATTTTTCTTTATTTTATTTGTCTATATGTCTTAATTTCCGGCCATTTTTTCAAATATTGCTTAAAGTATTTACCTTTGGTGCCAGGAGTGCTATTCTCGTCCCATTGAAAAAAGCGCGCAGAAAAGAAACAAAACAGACAACTGATAACAGAAGAATATAAGGAGATCAAATTATGAAAGAATACATGCGTTTAGAATCAGATTCCATCGGAACCATGGAAGTACCGGAAAATGCTTATTACGGAGTACAGGCTTTACGGGCAAAAGAAAACTTCCCGATCACCGGCACCCGGTTACACCCCGTTTTCATTAAAAATCTGGCAAAAATAAAACGGGCAGCCGCCATTACCAACCGGAAAGCCGGAAGGTTGAAACCGGAAATTGCCAATGCCATTGAATCGGCATGCAACGAAGTCGTCTGTGGCATGTTTGACAAAGAATTCATTGTTGACGGCATCCAGGGCGGTGCCGGCACCAGCGCCAACATGAACATGAATGAAGTCATTGCCAACCGCGCCATCGAAATGCTCTGTGGCAAAAAAGGAGACTACACCATTGTTCATCCAAACGACCACGTCAATATGGCACAGTCCACAAACGATGTCATTCCAACCGCCGGAAAATTAACGGTTCTCGATCTTCTCAAACCTTTAGACAAAAGCCTTTCCCTTTTAACCGATGCATTATATGACAAAGCTGCAGAGTTTGATCACATCGTAAAAATCGGACGTACACAGCTCGAAGACGCTGTGCCGATGCGTCTGGGTCAGACGTTCCATTCTTATGCCACCATGATTTCCCGTGACCGTGACCGTCTTACAAAAGTCCGCACGGAAATGTATACCGTAAACATGGGTGCAACCGCTATCGGCACAGCAATCAATACGTCCCCGTTTTATTTAGATAATATTGTACCAACCCTTGGAAAGATCACCGGCTACCCACTGACCCAGGCCGACGATCTGTTTGATGCCACCGAGAATCTGGACGGATTTGTACGCGTTTCCTCCTGCCTGAAAGCATGTGCGGTCAACTTATCCAAAATGTGTAATGATCTGCGTATCCTTGCAAGCGGACCCAAAGCCGGGTTCGGTGAGATTACACTTCCGGCCATGCAGAATGGTTCTTCCATTATGCCAGGCAAAGTCAATCCGGTCATCCCGGAAGTTGTCTCCCAGGTTGCGTTTCACATTATCGGTCACGACACGACCATCACTATGGCGGCAGAAGCCGGTCAGATGGAATTAAACGCTTTTGAACCGGTCGTTTTTTACAATCTTTTTGACTCCATTACCACACTGACACACGCAGTGGATACCCTGACCGCCAACTGCATCCTCGGCATCACTGCAAATGAAAAACGCTGCCGCGAACTGCTTGATGCAAGCGTCGGTATCACCACCGCCCTGTGTCCGTACATCGGCTACAAAAAAGCTGCAAGCCTGGCAAAAGAATCTCTGAAAACAGATATTCCGGTCAAAACCCTCGTATTGAAATACGGTCTGTTAAAAGAAAACGAACTGGATTCTATTCTCGATCCTTATGCAATGACAGAGGCCAGAAGCAAACAGACACAGGCAAAAGCCGTATAGCGAAATTCCTGAAAAAAGCAAAACAGGCAGCACATTTTCTGCGCTGCCTGTTTTTATTTTCCTGCCGGAATCATCTGAATATCCACATCTGCACTGCCGGAAATTCCCGATATTTCTGCTGAATTCGTATACTGCCAATAGGTAAACTTATACGGAGTCTGCGGTTTTTCCCTGTAATCTGCATACCAGATCGGATAGTCCGTAAGCTTTCCCAGATCCAGTTCATAAGCCTGCCACATCATGTTACAGTAAATCATCGGCTCGTATCCGGCCTGTTTTATTTCCTTACAAAAAGCCATTGCATTTTTAGTAAACTGTTCTCCGGAAACATTATCAGTACGTGCCTCATCTTCCGTGATCGTCTCCGGATCAAACACCACCGGAAGCTGTGGATTTTTTCCCTTCAGGTGCTCAATAACAAAATCTGCCTCCTCTTTTGCCTCTGCCTCCGTAACTGCCTGTGAAAAAAAGTACACGCCTACATCAAGCCCTGCTGCCTGTGCCTGTTTGAAGTTTTTCTCAAACATGCTGTCTTCATGCATCGTTCCCTCTTTTCCATAGCCGCGGTATCCAAGCCGTACAAACGCAAATTTCATGCCAGAGGCCGCCACACTTTCCCAGTCGATATCCGCCTGATGATGAGACACATCCACCCCAAGACGGTAGGTATACCGGTCATCGCCCTGATAGGAAAGCAGATCTCCATCATGCACAAAACAGTCTTTCCAGTAAGGATTCTTTTCTACCTTTGGATTGACCTGCATCTCATAAGAGTTTCCTGCCGCATCTACAAAATTGATCGTTTGCGTTTCTGTTTCTTTTATGGTATCTGATGTATTTTGTGTCAGACTGCATCCGGTCAGCGCAGTCACAACCGCACACATCACACCTATCACTTTGACTTTTGTTTTCTTCAAAATGATCCTTCTCTCTTTGTAATTATATACAACGTCTATTATACTAGCATCCGGCCCACAATCGTGCAAGTAGTTTATCTTTTGTGCAAACTATGCTATAGTAATGGCGTAAACCACTACACAAGGAGGTACTCATAATGGAAACAGTAACAGAAGTAGTTAAAAACATGGCTGGCGGAGATGGCGAGGTAACCATCAAACACATTCTCGGAGAAAAAGAATTAAACGGAAAATGCGGTCTGTATGCACAGGTAACCATTCAGCCGGGATCTTCTCTTGGTTATCACGAACATAAAAATGAAAGCGAGACTTATTACATTCTTTCCGGTACCGCAGAATATAACGATAACGGAACCACACGCACTGTAAAAGCCGGAGATGTAACCTATACACCAGACGGATGCGGACACGCCTTAAAACCAATTGGCAATGAGCCGGTTGTATTTATGGCTCTGATCATCTTTGATTAATTTATCTTAGAAAAATGCAAAAGGACCGGCTATCCCAAAGGGCAGCCGGTCTTAAAGCTGGCAGAACCCTTTCCCATATCTGAGGCGGGGTCAAACGTGGAAGATGGATGAATTAAATAAATGCAATCATATACAGCGGCAATGTAATGATACCATCTTCGCCCACACCGATATTTCCATCTGCAAATTTATACCCATAATTAGATATTGTCACGGAAGTAGGAATAAAATTATCTTTTTCCTCTATGTCATTACACAAAAAAAGACCAGCGATCCATCTCTGAATCGTTGGTCAAATGTTGTGTCAAACTCGTGTCAACGCTACGTCTCCAAACGCTGAAACCCTTGGTATTACTAGGTCTATTCGCAAACGTAAGGCATCATAGCAAGATGACGTGCTCTCTTGATAGCAACTGTAAGAGCTCTCTGATGCTTTGCACAGTTTCCTGTGATACGACGAGGAAGGATCTTTCCTCTCTCAGAGATGTATCTCTTTAACTTGTTGATATCTTTATAATCGATGACATTATCTTTGCCACAGAATACACATACTTTTTTTCTTCTACGCATTGGTCTTCTCTTCATGGAAGATCCTTCAGCTGTTTTATTGAAAGCCATGTTCTTTAACCTCCTATATGTTTAGTTGAATGGTAATTCTTCATCAATTCCATCCGGAATATTCATGAAGCCATCTCCGGCAGCTCCGCTTGGTGATGGGGCAGAAGGTGCACCGCCGAAATCAGCATTTCCACCGGCTGCATTTTTGCTCTCAGCAAACTCTACGTTCTCTGCCACAACATCTGTGGTGTAAACGCGCTGTCCATCCTTGTTTGTATAACTGCCTGTCTGGATACGACCTTCGAGAACAAACTTGGTTCCCTTGCGGCCAAATCTCTCCAAAAACTCTGCTGTCTTGCCAAATGCAACACAACTGATGAAATCCGCTGTCTGATCATCATTGTTCCGGCGGAACCGACGGTCAACTGCCAGTGTAAATCTTGCAATCGCACTGGAACTCTCCCCCTGAGAGTAACGAACTTCTGCGTCTCTGGTTAATCTACCCATAAGAATGACTTTATTCATACAATCTCCTACTTTCTTATACTACTGCTCGTCTTTTCTAACGCATAAGAAACGAAGAACGTTGTCCATGATACGGACATCCTGCTCAAGCTTAGCCGGAACATCTGATGCTGCGTCGAACTGGATGAAGTAGTAGAATGCTTCGCTCATCTTCTGAACGTCGTAAGCTAACTTCTTCTTACCCCATTCTTCAACTTCTGTAACAGTACCGCCTGCACGAGTGATATACTCTTTTGCTTTCTCAACGGTTGCTGTTCTCGCATCATCTTCGATCTTTGCACTGACAACGAGTGCTAATTCATACTTGTTCATGCGAAATGTTACCTCCTTTTGGTCTCTGGCTCACAGGATATGCCTGTGAACAAGGAAAAAATAGTTATCACGAGGATATACTATACCATGTTTTATGCGGGATTTCAAGCCTTTTCTTTACTTTATTTGAGTTTTTTTCCAGATTATGCTATAGTGGACTCTGAACGGTATTCATACAGAAACTGTATCGCCTCAAATGAATATGTGAGTCACCTTTACACAGGATTTCGACAGACACCTGTTACGCAGGGTCCGATCCATTTAATTTCCAGAAGGAAGGTGGTAGCATGAAAACAGGAATCATAGGCGCAGGGCGTGTAGGCTGCTCCCTTGGAAAATATTTCCGGAGCAAAAACGCAGACCTTGTGGGATATTATGATACCAATGCCGCGGCCGCAAAGGAAGCCGCCGCTTTTACACAGACTGCCGGTTTCGAACAGGTGCAGCAACTGGTGCGTGAATCAGACATTCTCTTCATCACGACACCCGATTCGCTCCTTGTACCCGTATGGGAAGAAATCAAAGGCATGTCACACAGGAATCAGATTATATGTCATTGTAGTGGCGCACTTTCATCCGATTCATTTTCCGGAGCCAAAGAAGCAGGAGTATCCTGCTGCTCGGTTCATCCCATGTTACCGTTCAGTAACAAATTTTCATCATACCAGCAATTAGAACATGCATTTTTTACCGTCGAAGGACACCCACACGCCGTACAGGTCATCACCGATTTACTCACTTCCTATGGAAATGAAGTCTGCCGGATTGATGCCGCAGCCAAGCCAAAATATCACGCAGCTGCCAGCATCTTAAGCAATCAGGTGATCGCAGTACTCGATACGGGGTACCGTCTTCTCGAAGACTGTGGATTTTCCCGCGAAAAAGCCGTTGCTGCAACTGCTGCACTGGTTCGTCAGAACATCAAAAATGTGCTCTCACAGGGCTGTGCTCCGGCACTGACCGGCCCGATCGAGCGCGGAGATGTCTCAACCGTGGAAAAGCACTTACACTGTTTAAGCGCGGACGATGCCGCTCTGTACCGCATGCTCGGCACACGGCTTCTGGCGATTGCAGAAGAAAAAAATCCAACGCAGAATTATGAAAACATGAGACATGTTTTACTTGCTGATGAACAGGAAAAAGAAAATGGAGGATCTCATAAATGAAAAACACGGTTGTAACTTTTCAGGAAGCAAAAGACAAGGGCGAAAAGCTTTCTATGCTGACCGCCTACGATTATTCTACTGCAAAGCTTATTGATGAAGCAGGTGTCAATGCCATTCTCGTCGGCGATTCCCTCGGAATGGTCGTTTTGGGATACGAAGATACACTCTCCGTCACCATGGAGGACATGATCCATCACAGTGCAGCGGTTGCCCGCGGCATCAAAGATACACTGCTCATCACCGACATGCCTTTTATGTCTTACCAGACTTCCGTCTATGACGCGGTTGTCAATGCCGGACGCCTGATGAAAGAAGGCCGTGCACAGGCCGTCAAGCTCGAAGGCGGAAAGGAAGTCTGCCCACAGATCCGCGCGATTGTGGATGCATCCATCCCGGTCTGTGCCCACCTCGGTCTGACCCCGCAGTCTGTCAATGCCTTTGGCGGATTTAAGGTACAGGGAAAAGGCGAAGCTGCCGCACAGAAACTGCTCGATGACGCGCGTGCCGTTGAGGAAGCCGGTGCTTTTGCCGTTGTCTTAGAATGTGTACCACAGGCCCTTGCCACAAAGATTACCGAGAGCATTCATATCCCGACCATCGGAATCGGTGCCGGTGCCGGATGTGACGGACAGGTACTTGTCTATCAGGATATGCTTGCCATGTATTCCAACATGAAGCCGAAATTTGTCAAGCAGTTTGCACAGGTCGGTGAGCAGATGCGCGAGGCATTCCGCACTTATAAAGAAGAAGTTGCTGCCGGAACGTTCCCTGCTGCTGAGCACACCTTCAAAATGGATGAAACCATTTTAGATAAATTATACTAAAAGAATAACTATCAGGAGAATATAACTATGGAAATTTATGAAACAATCAATAAAGTAAGAGCCGCTGTAAAAGCATGGAAACGGGAAGGATTAACCGTCGGCTTCGTACCTACTATGGGATATCTGCATGAAGGACACAAAAGCCTGATCGATGCAGCCAGAAGGGAAAATGACCGTGTCGTTGTCAGTATTTTTGTAAACCCGATGCAATTCGGACCAACCGAAGATCTGGAGAGTTATCCGCGCGACCTCAAAAAAGATGCCGCATTGTGCGAAGCTGCAGGTGTAGATATCATCTTTCACCCGGAACCAGAAGAAATGTATGCAGACGGCTTCTGTTCCTATGTGGATATGAATGGTCTGACCACCGAACTCTGTGGAAAAAGCCGTCCGATTCACTTCCGTGGTGTGCAGACCGTTGTATTGAAGCTCTTCCACATTGTAACTCCGGACCGCGCATACTTTGGCCAGAAAGATGCCCAGCAGCTTGCCGTCATCCGTCGCATGGTCAAGGACTTAAATGTGGATACCCGGATCATCGGCTGCCCGATCATCCGTGAAGCAGACGGACTGGCAAAGAGCTCCCGAAACACTTATTTAAATGCCGAAGAACGTCAGGCTGCACTTGTGTTAAACCGCAGCTTAAAAGCCGGAAAAGCCCTTGTGAATGCCGGAGAAACACGCGCTTCTGTCATCAAATCTGCAATCACTGCAGAGATTGAAAAAGAGCCGCTTGCCAGGATTGATTATGTGGATGTCGTTGACTTTGACACCATCACCCCGGTCGAAAAACTCGAAGGTTCCATTCTTGTAGCCATTGCCGTATACATCGGAAAAACCAGACTGATCGATAACTTTATCGTGGAAAAATAGGAGATTACCCATGCAATACAATATGTTAAAAGGAAAAATTCACCGTGCTGTGGTAAAACAGGCGGATCTCAACTATGTCGGCAGTATTACCGTCGATACCGATCTCTTAGAAGCTGCCGGAATTTTAGAATATGAGCTGGTACAGATCGTCGATGTGGAAAACGGCAATCGCTTTGAAACTTACACCATCGCGGGAGAAGCCGGTTCCGGCATGATCTGCTTAAACGGTGCCGCCGCCCGTCAGGTCGCTGTGGGCGATCACGTCATTCTCATGTGCTATGCACAGATGACACCGGAAGAAGCAAAAGAACATCACCCGAAAGTCGTCTTTGTGGATGAAGATAACCACATCGCACGGGTAACCAACTATGAAAAACACGGAAAACTGACCGAAGATTTTATATAAGCTTACAAAAGAGAGTGACGCGCGCCACTCTCTTATTTTTTGAATCATGAACTTTTTGTGTCCTCTCCGTAAATTTCATCAAATAGACACAACTTCATACGAAAATATCTCCAGATTGAAACGGAGGTTATTACCTATGGGAAAAAATAAAAAAGAAAAACCGGAACTTACTTTAGAAAACTTAAACCGTGCCATCCGCACCTATCAGCGCGAAGAAGTCTTATATCTGATCCAGCACGGTATTCTAAAAGATATTCCGGAAGATGAAAAAACTGCTACCTATCAGCAGCTGGTTTCTCTGCAGAATATGGAGATCCTGCTGGCTGTTGCCAGACAAGAAAATTTCCTTGATCCGGAAATTTTCTGTAATCAGTCCGATTCTTCACAGAGCAAAGTATTTGTCAATCAGTGCCTGACGAAATTCCGAAAACAATTTCTGCTTCAGGATGATGATGTCTGCAATACACTTTTTACGCTTGCATGTGAATGTGGCTGCATCAGTATGCTGCATATTCTAATTGAACAGAAGAAAGTAAAAGAACGTTATCCGGAACTTGCACAATACTCTCTGGATGTATTAAAAACGGTAAAAGAAATTCCTGCCGGTACAATGTCCGACACGGATCTGGTGCAGCTGTATTTTCTGGCGGCCACCTCTGCGGACTGTGAGAAAAAACTTGATTATCTTTCTGCCAGCGGCTTTGACCTGTATCTGAAAAATGCCTCCGGAAAAACGGTCATTGACCGGTTAGAGGAACGCATCAAAGAAAACAAATACAGCAAAAACCGTCGTGGAAGCCTGATGCAGATTGAAGATAAAAAGATGCTTACCAAACTGACCAAAGCCCTCTATGAAAAGACACACCCGCCGGTAAAAGAAGCTCCATCAAAAAAGATGATTGGCTGCGGTGTGGCAATTGCGTGTGTGGCAATTCTTGCAATCGCAATCTGTGTGGCATCCGCTTCCTCCAAAAAATCAGACAACAAAAACGAGACAACCACGGAAAATTCATCCGCTTCCCTGACCGGTTCCACCGAAGCAGACAGCGCTTCCACGGAAACCTCTGCGTCGGATTCCTCCGAATCTTCCAGCAACTCCACGGAAACGGATTACAGCACAGACTCCAGCCTGACGGTAAAAGACGGTGACAAGGTAAACATTGATTATGTCGGTTATATTGATGGCAAAGCTTTTGACGGTGGAGACACCAAAGGGCAGGGAACGGATCTTACCATCGGTTCCGGAACCTACATTGATGATTTTGAAGACCAGCTTGTCGGTGCACATCCGGGGGATAAAGTAACGGTAAAAGTAACCTTC
>DLQV01000074.1 GCA_002474415.1 Lachnospiraceae bacterium UBA7598 | reverse complement strand
AAAAGGCGGACAGTCCGATGCGCTGTTTCTTCTCGTTGTAAACAATAAAACGCAGCAGCTGCAGGTCATTTCCATCAATCGAAATACGATGGCAGATATTGAGTTGTGTGATGAAGATGGCATTGATATGGGACCATTGAAGACGCAGATCTGTCTGCAGCATGCATTCGGAGACGGAAAAAGGATCAGTTGCAGCAAAACGGTGGATGCAGTTTCCGGGCTGTTTCAAAATATTCCGATCAGCGGATATCTTGCAATGAATATGGGCGGAATTCCAAAGATGAATGATTCCGTAGGCGGTGTGGAAGTGACTGTCCTGCAGAATATTTCGTTCCCGAAAGCAGGTGTGAAGCTGAAAAAAGGGGAAAAAACAACGCTGAATGGAACGCAGGCTTATTATTACCTGCATGGAAGAGATACAGACGAATACGACAGTGCAACAAAGCGTCTGCGGCGTGAGGAACAGTATATTGTTGCATATATGGATAAATTAAAAAAAGTATCCACAGAAAACCCGGATCAGGTAACGGAAATATATGATTCTATTTCTGATTATCTGGTAACCAGTGTGGATTTCACAAGTATGATTGAGCAGCTGATGAATTACGATTTTTCGGAAGATCAGATGTATACGGTTCCCGGAAAAACCGTCGAGGGAAAGCCGATTGACGGGAAACGGTATGAGGAGTACCATGTCGATGAAGATGCCATGGAAAAACTCATTATGCAGGTGTTTTATACACCCGTACAATAAGGTATCCAGTGCGCGCGCACTTGATATAGATAGAGTTACATGCAGTTTAGATTACGTGGAAAGGAGGTAGATTGCGATGAAAAAGAAAATTTTAGCAGGAGTTGTGACAGCTATGATGCTGGTATTTACAATGGGAACAACGGTATTTGCAGATCCGTCACCGACAAGTGATACGGCACTGATCCAGAGAACCAATGAGCTGAATAGTGCAACAACCGTTGAAGGCAGCGGTTATAATGCAAACAACGAGCTTATTACGGTTTCTTCTAAGGGTGTGGACAAAGAAGTCTACCGCGAGGGAAACCGCCAGGCAAATGCAGTGGCAAGAGCACAGGAAGGAACTGCGACCGTTATGGCTATGTCTGATATCAGCGTTCCGTCTGCGACCAATACATCCAAAGGAATCAAAGTAACCATCCGTGCGAATGGTATTCTGGCCGGAGACAATGTTTATGTATTACATAAATTAAAAAGTGGAAGCTGGCAGACCGTAAAGCCGGACAGTGTTTCCAATGGCAAGGTCACCGTTACATTGTATTCATTTTCACCGGTTATGGTTGTAAAGTATAGTTCCAATGTGAACCCTACGGTAACAACAGATCCGACAAAGGATGAGAATTCCGCAGGAGCAAATACGAATTCCAATGTAAACAACAATGACAATTCCAACAGCAGCAGTCAGACAAACAATAACAATCAGAACAACTCACAGTCAAATAATCAGTATAATCCGGTTAGTGTAAACCAGAACGTAACGGTAAACTATCCACAGTCCTATGAGGATGGAGAGGATGGTTTCGAGGATGATTATGATGATGGCTATACAGATGGTTACACCGATGGAAAGAATTCTGTACAGAATACTTCCGTAAAGGGTTCCACTGCTCGTGTCAAAGGCACAAGTGGAGCAGGAAATCAGGCAGGAACAACAACAGCTTCCGGATCTGTTTCCTATAAGACATCTCCAAAAACCGGGGCAGCGCTTCCGGCACTTCCATTCGTTGCAGTATTTGCAGCAGCAGGTATTGTTGTATGTGGAAGAAAAGCACGTAAGAATTAATCTCACTGGATACAATTTTTAGCATGTAGGTCTATGGAAAAAGGATGCACAATGCATCACATGGGGCGGTGGAATGGAATCTGCCGCCCTGCCTCAATTTTTTAGAAAGAAAACTATTTTATGAAAAGACAGGAAAGAAAAAACGACAAAGCGGTCAATATTTATAAGATACTTACCATTGTCCTGGCAGTGGTATTGATCGTTGTGCTTGTGGTATTTGGAAAAAACTGGATGGTCCAGAAAAATGCACAGAAAGAATATGAAAAACTATCTTCGCAGGTAAATGATTTGCAGAATCAGATAAATGACAATCAGATCAATATTCCGTCGGATACGCAGGAAGAGACGGAGAATGTGGCACAGGAAGTGCAGACAAAAGACAGGGAACTTACGCAAAAAGGAATTGAAATTCCACAGAAAAATTTAAACTGGAAAAAATTAAAAGGAATCAATGAAGATATTTATGCATGGATCTGTATTCCGGGAACTGAGGTGGATTACCCGGTGCTGCAGC
Source organism: Lachnospiraceae bacterium UBA7598 (assembly GCA_002474415.1). Classification (GTDB taxonomy): domain Bacteria; phylum Bacillota; class Clostridia; order Lachnospirales; family Lachnospiraceae; genus Roseburia. The sequence continues at coordinate 5,495 of DLQV01000074.1, read as the reverse complement.
ATCCGACGGATGATTCCTATTATTTGAATTATAATATGAATGGTACCAGGGGATACCCTGGATGTATTTATACAGAGCGGGCAAACAGCAAAGATTTTACCGATTTTGACACGGTCGTGTACGGGCACAATATGCGCAACGATACGATGTTTGCTTCTCTTCATAATTATGAAGATCAGACATTTTTTAACAATTTTCCGTATATCTATGTATACACAAAAGAAAAAGTGCTCGTATACGAAGTGTTTGCGGCATATAAGACAGATGATGCACATATTCTGCACACGAATGATTTTTCAACGGAGAAAGGTCGTGTGAAGTATCTGGAAAGTATCGTTAAAAAATCTCAGAATTCTCCGGAAGTGCAGGATAAAATACAGCTTTCGGTGGACAGCCATCTGCTGACGTTATCGACATGTGTGAGCAGACAGGCGGACAAGCGGTTTGTGGTTCAGGCAATTTTATTAAATGAGGAACAGCTATGAAACAGTGCAAAGTAGGTATGGATCAGGAAAATATCATATCGACTTTTGCAAGTACGCAGTTTTATGGTGATCCGGATGCTTATATCCGGGAGTTCCTTCAGAATGCCATTGATGCATGTAATACCAGAGCTGCATTGGAATGGAGCTGGGGAACGGAATTTTTGGAAATGGAGGAAGCGAGGGCTTTAAACTCCATGCGAAATCCGTATTCGCCAAGGATTTCCATTCAGTATCATTCGGAATCACAGCGTCTGGTATTTGAGGACAATGGAATCGGAATCAATGCCAAAGATATTGAGCAGTATGTAGCGAAAATCGGAGTTAGTTTTTATCAGAGCGAAGATTTCTCCACACAACAGCTTCACTATGAACCTGTGGCACAGTTTGGAGTCGGTATGCTTTCCGGATTTATGGTTGCACGTGCACTGCTGATTGAGTCGAGAAAGGACAAATCGGTAAATACTGCATGGAATGTTACCGATCGTCAGTCTTTGGAGCCGGTTACTGCCAAGTGGATTGAAGGGGCGGAGACGATCGAGTACATCAACTCCAATCGGGAACAGTCCGGAACCAGGATTACGCTTGTGCTGCGTCCGAAGTATGCGATGAAGCTGTCACTTCAGAGACTGGTGCATGCGGTAAAGCATTATATGCTGTATCAGCCATTTCCCATTCAGATTTCTTTTGATGAAAAAAATGTGACTTTGCAGGAACAGAATCATATCATGGACAATCCCTTTGCAGATGTTCTTGGAATTATATCCATCCGTATCATGGATGAATTGATGGAAGGGTGTATCTGGATTTATAATTCCAAGCATCAGGGAATGATCGGGACATCCTGCCTGTATCAGCAGGGATTTCTTGTGACCGATGAAAAGAAGGATCTTGGGTTAAAACCGGAATGGCTGAGACATATGACCTATCATCTGCATTTGCGGAAAAAATTTCTGACGCTCCGGCTGGCGAGGGATGATGTGGCACGCGATGAGAATCTGACGGAGCTGCGAAGACTCATTGGCAGACGGATTGTAGAACATTTTGCGTCAAATCCGCTGGGATTAAATCAGTATATTGCCAGTGGGCAGCAGCCGGTTCTGACAGAGTACGAAGAAGAGATGCAGCTGCTTGGAAAAGCTGTGACAGTGGAAGTTTATTTAAAAGGAAGAGAGATTGAACTTCCGGTTGCAACGATCATTCAGGGCTACACAGGAAAAAGTATAAAGATTGCATGTATCAGCAAAGGATTGTTTCATTACTATCAGGAGAACCATATTATGGATTTCCGGAGGTTTTTGACAAAATACCAGCTGATTGTCTTTGAAAAGAACCGGGATCTGTTCTGCCAGCTTCTGGCGCCTTATCAGGGGGAAATGCATTATGTGGTGAGCAGCGAATGTCCGGGGATTGTTTATGAAGAAATGGATGCGGATTTTCATATGATAAAAAGTGTGGTACCATATCGTTATCAGTATCATCTGCGTCCGGAGACATTTCCGGATGATGAGATTTTCTGTATGGTGAACAATACGGCAAACGGAACGCTGGAACTGCTGATCAATCCCAGACATCGGCTATCAAAGCTTCTTGAACCTGTGATGTATCATCCAAAAGTTCACCGGATGATGGAAGTCATCTATGAGAATATCAAGCAGCGAATTATCAATACACAGCATCGCTGGAACAAGATTGTAGATTTTGGTGGTTCGTTTGTGGATGATTGGAGAAATCAGGAGACGGTGCCGACGGTGAGCTGTATCTGGTGTCTGGAGTGGGATTTTGATGTGTCGGTAAACGAATTTATTGCACAGACGCTGACACAAAAGGAACGCGTGCATCTGGGGCTGGTAGGACTGGTTTTCCGCAGGGAAGATTTTATTAACTGGTGGTTTACGCCAAGAGAGTAGAGTGGGTATGGAAGAAAAAAAAGAAATATCAAATGAAGAAATAAAAAGAGACAGTGATCCAAAGAACAAAGAAAAGGAAAAAGCACCTTCGCCTCTGCGTGAAGTGCTAAGCTGGGTAATCACTCTGCTGGCAGCATTTGCACTGGCAATGGTGTTGAAAAATTATGTGATCATCAATGCAACGGTTCCAACCGGATCGATGGAGCATACCATTGAACCGGGAGATGACCTGTTTGGATTACGGCTGACGTATCAGTTTTCGGAGCCGAAGAGGGGCGATATTGTGATCTTTCGTTTCCCCGATGATGAAACACAAAAATATGTCAAGCGTGTGATCGGTCTTCCGGGAGAAAAGGTTACCATTGAGGATGCAAAAATCTATATCAATGATTCCAAGACACCATTGAAAGAGGATTATTTGAAAGAAACCTGGACGGAGGCAACCGGACCGTTTGAATTTGAAGTTCCAAAAGACAGTTATCTTGTGCTGGGAGATAACCGGAATGATTCTTATGATGCCAGATACTGGGATCATACATATGTCAGCAAAGATAAAATTATAGGAAAAGCTTATTTCATATACTATCCATTCTCAAGACTGGGTAGTCTATATAAATAAATCATTTAAATAATTAATAAGGAGGCTATGATTATGCCAGAAAATTCAAGTTGCAGCGGAGCATCATCCTGTTCCAAAGAAAGCTGTGAGGGATGTTCCCATAATTCCCAGAATCCGCAGAGCATGCTCGAAGCGATGAACGCTTATTCCAATATCAAACATGTGATTGGTGTTGTCAGCGGAAAGGGTGGTGTCGGAAAATCATTCGTCACTTCTTCCCTGGCAGTACAGATGGCGAAAGCAGGATATAAAGTGGGAATTCTGGATGCCGATATTACCGGTCCATCGATTCCAAAGATGTTTGGAGCACATGGTCAGCTGGTTGGTGATGAAAAAGGAATGTACCCGTATGAGACAAAAGAAGGAATCAAGATTGTTTCCATAAATCTTCTGATGGAAGATGAAGAGGCGCCGGTGGTCTGGAGAGGACCTGTGATTGCCGGGGCTGTGAAACAGTTCTGGAATGAAGCCGTATGGGGCGATGTAGACTATCTGTTTGTGGACATGCCGCCAGGAACCGGTGATGTACCGCTTACAGTATTTCAGTCTCTTCCAGTGGATGGTATCGTCATTGTTACATCCCCGCAGGAGCTGGTACAGATGATCGTGAAGAAAGCTTTTCACATGGCAAATATGATGCATATTCCGGTACTTGGACTGGTGGAGAATTTCAGTTATCTGAAATGTCCGGATTGTGGAAAGAAGATCGCGTTGTTCGGAGAGAGCAACATTGATGAAGTTGCTGCAAAGGAAGGAACCAGGGTTCTCGGTAAACTTCCGCTGGATCCGGCATATGCAAAGGCAGCAGATGCAGGTGAATTCTATAAGATGGAAAATCCGTACCTGGATGCCGCTGTGGACGCGCTGAAGGCCATTTAAGAAAGAAAAAAGAGATAATAATAAAAGACCTGCCAGAGAATGTAATTCTCTCTGGCAGGTCCTTTTTTACGTTTTACGGGATATCCTTTTATTTCTGGCTTTCCGAAACAGGTGTCTGAGCATCGGTTTCGGTCTCAGTGGCAGCTTCTACCGCGGGATCTTTATACGTATAAGTGTTGGATTCACGGAAGATCGTACTGTTAGAACCCATCTGACAAACTTTAATAGTATCGCCATCTTTGACGCTGTCTTTTGGAATAATCAGACAACCGGAATTACTGAAGGTTGTATTGACGGTTTCGTCATTTACAAACACTTTACTCCACTTGGTAAAATTCTTTCCGTAGACAAATACTTCAGATCCACCGATGGAATCAGAGGTTTCCGATACGGTCACATCATCAATTCCCATGACAATGTCGGTTGCAGGATATTTATCTTTGCCATCATAGCAGTAACGGTTTCCGTAAAGAATGTCATACTGCAGATTATCAAGTCCATCCAGATAAGCAGTGTGGTCTGTGTTGCTCATCTGTGTCTGATGGTAATTTAAGATAGTTCCCTCATGAATACCTACGGAATTGGTAATGCTTGCCATCAGCTGGTATGCATACAGATCTGCATCCTGCTTCTTTAAGCCCATGTTATTCCATGTGACATATTTTGTCTTGTAGATGTCACCGGATTTCATATCGGAGTCTTCCAGACCCATGGTTGGAAGATGATCGCCGAATGCTACCACGATGGTATCTTCATCCCTCTTGGAAAGCTGTGTAATCAGATCATTCAGGAAGGTATCTACTTCATTTAACTGGTTGATGTAATACGTCCACTGGTTTTTCTTTTCTTCATCATCCACGCCGCTGACCGTATATACCGGATTTGCAATAACCGGAGTCTTTGGATAATCACCATGTGTACCTACGGTAATGGTGTAGGTAAAGTCTGGCTGGTTCGGAGTGGAATCTAAGGTTTTAATTGTTTCAGGAACGAGAATATCATCGGTAGCCCAGCTTCCGTTTGGTGTATAACTCTGAATATTCATCAATTCCTTACTAGTAAAAGTATCAAATCCCATCATGGAAAAGGCATTGACACGGCTGTAAAAGTTACCACCATTGTTATGTACAGCATGTGTTCCATATCCAATGGAAGCAAGATCAGCAGCAGTGCTCTCGCAGTCTGTCTTTTTCAGGATTGTTTTATACGGATATTCACCGGTTCCGAAGTACTGCATACTCATACCGGAGAGAACTTCAAACTCCGTGTTTGCGGTTCCGGCACCAACAACTGGAACTGTCAGGTAACCGCTTGTATAGTCCTTTTCCAGCTTATGGAAGGTAGGAATCGGATCCTGATTGTAATTTAAAAACTTGATTTCGTCCGGATCACAGAAGGATTCGAGAAGAATGCAGATGATATTTGGTGCATTCTTTTTGGTTACAGTCGTTTCCTTTTTGCTCCCGTTTACATTTTTTTCAATGGAAGCAATTTTCTGTTCGGAATAGTCATCCGGTTTGCGCATTCCGCGGTCTACCACACTAGAAGAGAATCCGTAGATAAAACCGTAATTTTCATATCCCTGTGCAATGTTGGAAAAGTAGC
>DLQV01000230.1:767-3871 GCA_002474415.1 Lachnospiraceae bacterium UBA7598 | reverse complement strand
TATCTGGAAAGCCCATTATACCGTGGAGGCAGTATAAGATTAATTTTTTCTTGACAGAATACGAAAAAATGACTATAGTTTTATACATAGACAATTTTATAGACGTCTTCAGGGCAGGGTGCAATTCCCTACCGGTGGTACAGCCCACGAGCCGCAAGGCATGATTCGGTGAAACTCCGAAGCCGACAGTACAGTCTGGATGAAAGAAGATAAACGATAGAAACACAAGAAAACCGTGTAGGATTGTGATGGATATTGGAATTTTTGCTCTGGAATTTATTTCCAGAGCTTTTTTATTTTCCGATAGAATTAAAAGCAGCAGAACACATTCAACAAAGAAGCCCTGAGCAGAAATTGCTTGGGGCTTTTTGCGGTATGGAGGAACTTATGACAGATGAAATTTATATGCGACGTGCACTTGAACTGGCGGAAAAAGGAGCGGGATGGGTGTCCCCAAATCCGCTGGTGGGAGCCGTGATCGTAAAAGATGAAGAAATTATCGGGGAAGGATATCATGAACGGTACGGACAGCTGCATGCAGAGCGGAATGCGCTGGCACATTGTACGAAATCTCCAGAAGGGGCAACCATTTATGTGACATTGGAGCCCTGCTGTCACCACGGAAAACAGCCACCGTGTACGGATGCCCTGCTTGCCGCCGGAATCCGCAGGGTGGTGATTGGTTCGAAAGACCCGAACCCGTTGGTACATGGAAAAGGCATCCGGATTTTGCGGGAGCATGGTGTGGAAGTGACCGAACATGTACTGGAAAAGGAATGTGATGCGGAAAACGAGGTGTTTTTCCATTACATGCAGACGAAACTTCCGTTTGTTATTTTAAAATATGCGATGACACTGGACGGAAAGATCGCAACATACACGGGGGCATCCCGCTGGGTGACTGGGGAGGCAGCGCGTGCACATGTACACCGGATGAGAAAACGCTACCGTGCCATCATGGTTGGAGTGGGAACGGTACTTGCGGACGATCCGATGTTGACCTGTCGGCTTGGGGGAACGGAAAACGGAGCAAATCCGGTGCGTATCATTTGCGATTCCGCACTGCGAACACCATTGGAATCACAGATTGTGCGCAGCGCAAAAGAAATTCCAACGATTCTTGCAACCTGTAACAGGCAGGAAACCATGCATATGCCTTATAGCGAGGCGGGATGTAAGATTCTGGTTACACCAGAAAAAGACGGACATGTGGATCTTGCGGATCTGATGCGACTGCTTGGGGAACTGGAAATCGACAGTGTGATTGTTGAAGGCGGAGGAACCTTAAACTGGTCGGCATTGCAGGCAGGAATCGTGCAGAAAGTGCAGGCATATGTGGCGCCAAAGCTGTTCGGGGGGACAGAGGCCAAAACCCCGGTTGAGGGGCAGGGATTTCAAAAGCCCGCAGATGCCGTGGAATTAAACCGGACAAAAATCACAGCGCTGGGATCTGACTGGCTGATCGAAGGGTATCCGGTGGAGAATAGGAGGAATATGGGATGTTTACAGGAATCATAGAGGAGATGGGAACGATCCTGGAGGTCCAAAAAGGCGCACATTCTGCAGTGCTTACAATTGCGGCCAAAAAGGTGCTTGAGGATGTGCATATGGGAGACAGCATTGCGGTCAACGGCGTCTGCCTGACGGTCACTTCCTTTGACCGTGAAACATTTACCGCGGATGTGATGCATGAAACATTAAACCGGTCGTCACTGGCACAGTGTAAGCGAAAAAGTTTCGTAAATCTGGAGCGTGCCATGTCGGCAAACGGAAGGTTTGGCGGGCATATTGTGGCAGGACATGTGGATGGAACCGGACAGATCGCCGGGAAAAAACGGGATGACAACGCCGTGTGGATCCGGGTGGAGGCACCGCCGGAAGTGCTTCGGTATGTGGTGGAGAAAGGCTCGGTTACGATAGATGGAATCAGCCTTACGGTCGCCGCTGTGACGGCACATGACTTTTCCGTGTCAATGATCCCGCATACGGCCGAGGTGACAACACTTGGAAGCAAAAAAGAGGGAGATATTGTAAATTTAGAAACGGATATCATCGGAAAATATGTGGAAAAACTGCTGCATCCACAGAAAGAAAAAAAAGAAAGCCACATCACCCGGGAATTTTTAGAAGACTACGGGTTCTAAAAAATGGATATGAAAAGAAAACTAACAGGAGGAATGAACAATGGAAGGATTTGCAACCGTCGAGGAAGCACTTGAGGAATTACGAAACGGAAAACTGATTCTTGTCACCGATGACGAGGACCGCGAAAATGAGGGCGATTTTATATGCGCCGCGGAATTTGCCACAACAGAAAATATCAATTTTATGGCAATGTATGGAAAAGGACTGATCTGTATGCCAATGTCTGCAGAATATGTAAAAAAGCTGCATTTTCCGCAGATGGTGGATAACAATACGGACAATCACGAGACCGCGTTTACGGTTTCTGTGGATTATGTGGGAACAACTACCGGCATTTCCGCTGCCGAGCGTTCCATGACCGCCATGCGCTGTGTGGCAGAGGATGCAAAACCGGAGGATTTCCGTCGTCCGGGACATATGTTTCCCCTTCTGGCAAAGAAAAATGGTGTATTGGAGCGGAATGGACATACCGAGGCAACCGTGGACCTGTGCCGCCTGGCAGGCTTAAAAGCATGTGGGCTCTGCTGTGAGATTATGCGAGAGGATGGCACCATGATGCGCACAACGGAACTGCTTGCACTTGCAAAAGAGCATGGAATGAAAATGATTACCATTGCCGCACTCCAGGAATACCGTAAATGCCACGAAAAGCTGGTGGACTGTGTGGCTGTGACAAAGATGCCGACGAAGTATGGCCAGTTCCGGGCATACGGCTATGTGAACCGTTTAAACGGGGAACATCATGTGGCACTGGTGAAAGGAGAAATCGGGGACGGAGAAAATGTACTCTGCCGTGTACATTCCGAGTGTCTTACCGGAGATACCTTTGGCTCCCTGCGGTGCGACTGCGGGCAGCAGTTTGCCGCTGCCATGACACAGATCGAAAGTGAAGGCCGTGGGATTTTACTTTACATGCGGCAGGAGGGGCGTGGCATTGGACTGATCAACAAACTGCGCGC
>DLQV01000230.1:0-709 GCA_002474415.1 Lachnospiraceae bacterium UBA7598 | reverse complement strand
GGAACAGGGAATGGACACTTTAGATGCAAATCTTGCTCTTGGATTTGCCGGGGATGAGCGTGAATATTACATCGGAGCACAGATCTTAAAGGATCTTGGGGTGCACAGCATGCGGCTGTTAACCAACAATCCCGACAAAGTATACCAGCTCGGAGCGTTTGGAATTTCTATCACAGAGCGCGTGCCGATCCAGATGCAGGCCACACCGTATGATCTGTTTTACTTAAAAACAAAGCAGAATCGTATGGGACATGTATTAAACTTTTAAACAATGAAGAAAAGGAGAATGAACATTATGAGTACACTGGAAGGAAAATTAGTAGCAAACAATATGAAGGTAGGAATCGTCGTCGCACGGTTCAACGAATTTATCACCAACAAACTGCTGGGCGGTGCCATGGATGGTCTGCTGCGTCATGATGTGAAGGAAAAGGATATCACAGTGGCATGGGTGCCGGGAGCATTTGAAATCCCATTGATCGCAAAGAAGATGGCAATGAGCAAAAAATACGATGCCGTGATCTGTCTGGGTGCCGTAATCCGCGGAAGCACAAGCCATTACGATTATGTCTGCAATGAAGTATCCAAGGGAGTGGCAGCAGTTTCCCTGGAGAGTGAAATTCCGGTTATGTTTGGCGTGGTCACAACAGAAAATATCGAACAGGCGATTGAGCGCGCGGGAACCAAAGCTGGAAATAAGGGATATGAT
>DLQV01000195.1:6717-10559 GCA_002474415.1 Lachnospiraceae bacterium UBA7598 | reverse complement strand
TGCTGCTGATGATTTCTGAAATTCTTCCCACGTTATCAATATAAAATTTCTGTTCTCCGTTTTTACCGCGCAGATAAGTTTCGTAATACTGTTCAAGTCCGGCTTTTCCGACTGTATCATTCTGGGTATAATTTTTATTTTTTTTATGCAGAGTGGTATACTCGGATTCCGAGATTGGTCCGGTATATCCAATGATAGAAGAAAAATATTCACTGTAATTGTATTTCCGGATCATATCTTCGTTGACGGAAATTCCGCTCAGTGTGTCCATATGCTCATTTACATAGGCAACAGTCTTGTCCGAAACATCTGTTGCAATTTTTACTTCCTTGTATCTTGCAAAACGGTTTCCAAGCATGGCATAACGGACAACGACGATACGATATGCCAGATCCCCGTCATATTTCGAACTGATGCCAAAATTATCTTTTCCCATCAGATATTCCATAATCTGTTCTGCGGTTGCATTTGCCTCATCGATTCCGGTATCTTTGTCATATTCGAGGTCATCAACAGAACTTTTTCCAAAAACATCTGCACGAAAACGATTTAAAGAAGAACCGGAAACATTAAAACTGTATGTACCGTCTTTTTTTCGATCGATTTTAAAATCATTATTCAGTTTTTCCCCGTTATTTTTTAAAACGGTAAGAATCTCTGCAAGCTCTGCATTGACTGCCTTGTTCTTTTCCTTTGTGCTGGAGTAAGTAGTACTGTCGTTAATCGAAATAGAATATGCCAGTTCATTGTAAGCAAGAAGCTTTCCATTTTTATCGTAAATATTTCCACGCGCCGCATTGATTGGCTGCTTCATCTGAATCTTTAAAGAAAAGTTTTCCTGATAAGATTTTCCGTTGACTACCTGAAGGGTAAAGATTCTTGCAAGAATAATCCCGAAAAATACAATAAATACTGCCGCGAGCACAAAAAGGCGTGAACTGAAAAATTTTTTTAGGAAATCCTTGATATCATAACTCAAATTTTATAGCTCTCCTTTTCTCATGTTCCTCAAGTTTCTGATTAATCTTGAGAAGAATAAAATACAAAAAGATGGTAATCACCATAGTATAAACGAATTCTGGTAATATGATCGAGGTAAAATAATACCAGAAAGAAAATCGGCTACGCATAAAAAACATAACAATATAAATGATCAGGTTATTTACGATATCGCTTGAGCCGATCAGAATCATCGGAAGTTTAATGTCATCCGGGTAAAATCTTTTCTTGAATAACCCATTAACATATCCGATGTACATATAAAGTAAAGCATACCCTCCGAGATAAAACCCAAAAAATATGTCGATAAGCAATCCACAAAAGAAGCCAACCCATAATCCTTCTTTTTTTCCACGCATAAGTCCAAAGGAGGACACCACAATAATCAGCAGATTCGGTCCGATATTGGCAAATGTCAGAGCTCGAAAAACGGTTGTCTGTAAGAGAAAACAGATTGCTATGATAATAAAAAGCACAATTTTTCTACGCATTTCTTACTCCTGTTATTTTTGTGTTTCGGTATTGTCCTGAGTTTCCTTCTGGGTATCGGATGTTTTTGGGGAGGATAATTCGCTTTCTCCCGTATCCTTGAGTGTCGTAATGACAAGCACCTCCCGCAGATGCTGGAAATCAACAACTGGGGTAATGGTTCCTGATTTTGTCAGGTTATTTGCATTTTTTTCAATGGATGCAATATATCCAATCAGAATTCCTTCCTGATACTGATCCGACACATAAGAGGTTACAACCGGATCGCCAACCTTAACCTTATCATCTTCATCCCGAAGTTCCGTAAAAGGTAATACTTTATCTTTATTCATGGACTTTAAGCTTCCACCGACATTGAAATTATCTTTCGTTGTCAGAACCATGGAACTTACATTGCTGGAATCATCAATAATACTCCGGACTTTTGCAAAATTCGGACCAACATCTGTGACAATTCCAACCAGACCACTTCCGGCAATGACATTCATACCCTTTTTGATGCCTTCTTTTGATCCTTTATCAATGGTAAAACTGGAAAACCAGTTGGTTCCATCCATGGCAATGACATCAGCAGCCACTTTTTTGTATCCGGAATATTTATCATCCAGATCTAAAAGCTCCCGGTAATTATCCAGTTCATATTGTTCCAATTTTGTAACATTTAACTGGTTGGTCAGATCATCTACCTGATTTTGAAGTTTTTTATTTTCTTTTAAAACTTCTCCAAGTGTTTTAAAATCATTTGCTTTTCCCGATATCCAGGATCCGGCATTATTGATTCCTTTCTGCATGGGAACAAAAACATATCCGGCAACGGAATTTAAAGGACCTCCGGAGAGATTAAATACCAGGCTTGTAAACAGGGCAACAATACATACCCCCGTAAGGAACAACAAAATATATTTACTTGAAAGATGCTTTTTCTTGTTGCGAAATTTTTTCATAAAATCCTCGAATCCTTGTTTCTTACTTTAAGGTAGTATTTTTCATGCTGAATGGAATCCGCTTGTATTTGGAGTCTGTTGCAATCTTAGAAAGTCCGCGGACAGCACTCTCCTCCGGATTTTCACAGGTATTTACCTTAATATTTGTGATCTGTGTAAACAACTGATCAAGATCTTTGATCTTTGATCCGCCGCCTGTGATATAAATTCCGGCATAGATAATGTCTTTTGCGAGTTCTGGCGGAGTTTTTTCCAGAATCAGTTTAACGGATGCACAGATGGATTCCAGATTGGTTTTGGTAGCCTCGTAGACAACTTCTGCAGAAATCTCACGCTCCACCGGAAGTCCGCTTACAACATCAAGACCAACAACGATCATGGTTTCCTGTCTTCCCGGAAGTCCACTGCCCAATTCTTCTTTTAATGCTTTTGCTGTTTTCTTTCCGATTACCAGGTTAAATTCCCTGCGGATATAGCTGATGATGGATTCATCGAGACGATTGGAACCAAAATGCATCAAATCACTGAGTACAAGTCCTCCGAGAGAAATAACAGAAATTTCAATGGTATCTGCTCCCATATCCACAACCATCACTCCGGTAGGCTGATTTACATCAATTCCAAGACCGACCGCATCCGCGAGAGGCTTTTCGCAAAGCATCACATTTTTCGGACGGAATTTACTTTTATAAAAAAGTTCAAAGAATGCACGTTTTTCTACATCTGTAATATCTGTTGGCACAGCGACCAGAAACTCTGCATTTTTTACTCTTCCTTTTAATTTTTTTTCAATGTAATCAAAAATCATGGTCTGCAGAAAATTGTAATCTGCAATCACACCTGTGGCAACCGGAAAGGTTACATTGATGCTCTCCGGAGCTTTTTCATACATTGCGTATGCATCATCGCCATATGCATAAATCTGTGTTTTGTTAATAATGGCAATGGTGTTTTTTTCAGACATCACTTTTCCGCTGGATTTACTGAATACTTTAAAATTACATGTACCGAAGTCAATACCATAAATATTGTTGCTCATTGTCTTCTCCCTTTTCTTGTGTTATAACAATTTATTTTCGCGAAAACTGAAATACTGCTGATCCCCAATTACAATATGATCAGCAAGGGTTAATCCCAGCACCGAGGCACCTGACCGAATCTGTTCGGTGATCTGTTTGTCTTCTGCGCTTGGGGTTGGATCTCCACTCGGATGATTGTGCAGGATAACGATCATAACAGCATTTCGAAGCAGTGCTTTGCGAAACAGTTCCATGGGGGAAACATACGCATGACTGATGCTTCCAGTCGCAATTACACTGTCTCCTAAAAATTTACATTTCGAATCAAAGAAAGCTGCCATAAAGGCTTCTTCCCTGCGATGCCGGAGTTCTTCCATATAGTAATCAGCAA
>DLQV01000195.1:4413-6660 GCA_002474415.1 Lachnospiraceae bacterium UBA7598 | reverse complement strand
AACAAATGATATCCACGGCCGGTTTTGGCAATGCGCTTGGAAAGCTCCGCAATTGCTTTCAGCTGGGTTGCCTTGACTGGACCAATTCCTTTCCGCTCGAGAAGCTGCTCATATCCGATTTCGTATAAATTTAAGAGATTGCCCTGACACTCGGATAAAAGATCGCGTGCCAGATCCAGAGCACTGTAATCTTTTGTTCCTGTCTTTAATATGATGGCAAGAAGCTCTGCATCCGACAGCGCTTCTGCTCCAAGAGTCTGAAAACGTTCATAAGGACGTTCCGATTCTGGCATGTTTTTCATGGAAATGTGACTCAAAATATGTCCTTTCTACTTTTCCGAAGCCACATGAAAACTCATATTATTTTAGCACAATTCGTCAATATTAACAAGGTTGCGTTCATAAAGTTTCTGTAAAGACATGAGAATTCCAAGCTTTGCATGATACCAGGTCAGTCCACCCTGAAAATAAACCGCATACGGAGGCTTCACCGGACCGTCTGCGGAAAGTTCGATGGAAGAACCCTGCACAAAAGCACCTGCTGCCATAATAACATCACAGTCATATCCAGGCATTGCCCATGGTTCCGGAGTGACATAACTGTCTACCGGTGCAGCAGCCTGAATTCCTTCACAGAAGGCAATCATGGCATCCCGGTTTTGAAAATCCACAGCCTGAATAATGTCATGTCGGCTTTCCGTACTGTTTGGAACTACTTTATATCCCAGTTTTTCATAGATATTGGCAGCAAAAATGGCTCCCTTTAATGCACCGCTTACCACTGTCGGCGCAAGAAAAAGTCCCTGGTAAAAGGACTGGATCACACCAAGCGAAGCGCCTACTTCTTTGCCAAGTCCTGGAGATGTCAGACGGTAAGCTGCGTTTTCTACGCATTCCTTTTTTCCTACAATGTATCCGCCGATCGGGGCAAGACCGCCTCCCGGATTTTTAATCAGGGAGCCCACGATCATATCGGCTCCTACGGCAAGTGGTTCGCGCTCTTCCACAAATTCTCCATAACAATTGTCGACCATACAGAGGACATCCGGCTTGATGTTTTTGATAAAATTAATCAGTTCCCCAATCCGCGCAACCGACAGCGTTGGGCGTGTCTGGTATCCTTTGGAACGCTGGATCGTTACCAGCCGGGTATTTTCGTGGATGGCATTCCGGATTCCATCGTAATCAAACGAACCATCCGGCAGCAGATCCACCTGGGAATAAGTAATTCCATATTCGGCAAGAGAACCTTTGGATGGACGGATACCGATCACTTCCTCCAAAGTGTCATATGGTTTTCCAACTGGGGAAAGGAGTTCATCTCCCGGACGCAGATTGGACATCAGGGCGAGTGCAAGTGCATGGGTTCCACAGGTAATCTGCGGGCGGACCAGTGCATCTTCTCCGCCAAAACAATCTGCGTATACCTGCTCTAAAGTATCTCTTCCCATATCATTATATCCGTATCCGCTCGAAATATTAAAACATTCTGCACTCACACGATTTTTCTGCATGGCAGCAATGACTTTCATCTGATTGTATTCCGCAGTTGCATCAATCTTTTCAAAACGCTCTTTTAGTTCCTGTTCGATTTTTTTGCCAAATGCATAAACTTTTTCAGAGATTCCAAGTTCTTTATATTTATTTTCCAGTAACTGATTCATTATATGATTCCTTTCTCGTGTAAAACATCTGTCATTTTCTGTAATATCTGATCTTCCCGGTCGTCAAATTTCGATTTGTCCAGCCAGATCACATCTTTTTCGCGGCGAAACCAGGTGAGCTGTCGTTTCGCAAAATGCCGGGTTTCGCGTTTGATCACATACACTGCTTCCTCAAGGGAACAGTTGCCGTCCAGATAATCTAAAATTTCTTTGTATCCAAGTCCCTGCATAGAAACCATATCTTTCCGGTATCCCATATCATACAGCTTTTTTACTTCTGTAAGAAGTCCCTGCTCCATCATCAGATCTACACGCTGATCAATGCGACGGTATAATTTTTGCCGTTCGTCCGTCAGCACAAAATATGCAAAACGATACGGAGATGTTTTCTGATGCTCTTTTTCGTTGTGTGCGGAGATTGGCGTATGATTCTGATGGTAAAATTCCAGTGCACGGATTACCCGTTTGATATTATTTTCATGAATGGTTTCATAAGAAACCGGATCAATTTCTTTTAATTTTTCATGCAGGGCATGTGCTCCGTATGCTTTTGCATATGCCGTAAGTTCTTTCCGGTATGTGG